>JALOMF010000012.1 GCA_025455635.1 Saprospiraceae bacterium
GAGCACCAACATGCCAAACGGTGCGTTCACCGATGCTTATCGCATGGGGTCCACTGCACCGATAGTAGCCGAAAACGGGAACTACGGCTTCGTGGAGGGCCTCAGCGTGGCCAACCCACTGGCTACCCTGCGCCTGAACAATGACTTTGACCGAGGCACCCGCTTCCAGGGTAGCTTTTACGGTGAGGCCGACCTTTTGCCAGGCTTGACTTTCCGCAGCTCTTGGGGATATGACAAGACCTACAACAACAATACAGGCTACACTGGTGTATTTAACTACGGCATCTTCAACAGCCCAGTATCAGAACTTCGGTTGACCAACAGCGACCAACTCTATTGGAACTGGGACAAAACCTTGAAATATATCAAGCGCTTTGGCAATGCCAATGTTGAGCTTTTGGCTGGGCACTCGGCAGAGCGGGACAAGGGGTCTAGGTATGTCATCCGGGTGGCAGATGTGCCAGAAGACCGCAACCTATGGTATGTGGGCCAAGGTGACCCATCCACTGTTACCGTACCGACCAATACCGGGTTCCTCCTTCGCCGTGAAAGCTGGTTTGGCCGTGCCAACCTTGGCTTCTACGACAAGTACAACCTGAGCGCTACGGTACGCCGTGACGGCTCCAGTGCCTTCCCAAAAGGCGAAAAATGGGGCACTTTCTACTCGGTGGGTGCTTCTTGGATAGTTTCAGAGGAAGGTTTCTTGAAAGATGTTGACTTTGTTGACTTCTTGAAAATACGTGGAGGCTACGCCCTACTTGGCAACGACAATATCTCCCGCTTGGTGAACAACGACCTTGCCGAGCTGCTCGCCGTCTCTGTCACCAACCCCTACGGTTTCCCGAACGGCTTGGTGAGCGGCATTACCATCAACCAGTTGAAGGACGCATCCGCCACTTGGGAAGAAACCAAGTCTGTGGACGCTGGCGTGGAATTTGGCCTTGGCGGAAAACTGACTGGCGAAGTCTCCTACTACAACAAGTTGACCAATGCCTATATCCGTGTACCAACCCCCGCAGTGGTTGACCCAGACGGCATCTTGAGCCGTGCGGCTGATGTGCGCAACAAGGGTGTTGAACTTGGCCTGAAATGGAACGAGTTCTCGTCGCCAGATTTTGGCTATCGCATCGGCTTCAATGCCACATTTAACAGGAACAACGTTGAAGCGGTAAAGGGCGGCATTGACCTCAAAGAGGGCGGCCTTGGCAACGGCGAGGTGACTACCTCCACGGTCGTAGGTCAGCCAATCGGCAGCTTTTGGGTGTATGAAACAGACGGACTCTACCAGACGCAGGCTGAAATTGACGACTCCCCACACTTCACGGGTACGCTTCCCGGCGACTTCCGTTATGTGGACACCAATGGTGATGGCACATTGGACGAAAGGGACAGGGTTTTTGTGGGTGCTTACCAGCCAAAAGTGTTCTATGGCATCAGCGGTGGCATCAACTTCAAGGCTTTTGACTTCTCCATTGATTGCTACGGTAACGCTGGCAACAAGGTTTACAATGGTAAAAAAGGCGTTCGCTTCGGTAACGACAATATTGAAGCTTCCCGCAAAGACCGCTGGACCCCCACCAACACGGACACCAACGAGCCGCGGGCTTCCAACAGCATTCCTAAGCCGTCCACCTATTTTGTTGAGTCTGGCAATTTCTTCCGTATCAACAACATCACCTTGGGCTATACCATTCCTTCCGCAATAACGGACAGGGCCAAAATTGGCAGGGCAAGGGTGTTCGTTTCGGCACAAAACCCAGTCATCAGTCAGCGGTTCTCTGGTTTTACGCCTGAGCTTCCTGGTTCCAACGCACTCAACAGCGGTATCGAGCTTGGCGTGTACCCATCGCTCGCTACTTATATGTTTGGCGTGAACGTTGACTTTAACTAAATTATTCCGGTTTGGATTTATTATCCAGCATGAACCAAGTTCAATACCGGCTGTTTAAAAAATCTGAGCTAAACCTTTTAGTCGTAAATTAGAAATTGGTACCCGAAGTGAGTTGCTCAACTCGGTTGCCAAGCAGCGAATTCTCAGTTGATTCAAAACTAATTTTCATCATGAAAAATTTAACTTATCCAATCATCTTCCTTGCACTCATCGTAGTGACCATCGCAGGTGCGGGATGCAAAGAGGACTGGCTTTCGCCAGCGCCCGAAAATACGCTCATACAATCCGACTCTACTTTCACCGATGCAGCCAATGCCGAGAAATTCGTCAATGCCTGCTACGCTTGGACCACCGAGTGGGGCCAGCACGTGTTCTCGTGGGTCGGAGTCAGCAGCATCACCTCCGACGATGCAGACAAGGGCAGCGACCCCGGCGACCTTGGTGCCGACAAAGACCAGATGGACGCTTTGAGCTACACACCGACCAGCCTCTCTCCTGCTGAAGTTTGGGAAGCCAATTACACAGGCATTGGCCGCTGCAACCAAGCCATTGATAAGGTCACCAACGATTTCAAAGGCGTGATTGACCAAGCATTGGCTGATAGGCTCGTGGGCGAGGCAAAGTTCCTCCGGGCATATTACTATTTCAACTTGGTGCGCATTTTCGGTGCCGTGCCTAAGTTCGACCGGGTATATACTTCGGATGAGACTGCGTTGATTTATGAAGATTACACCCGTGTGCCAGTTGAAGAAATCTATGCGCTGATTGAAGCGGATTTGACCGATGCGGTTGCCAAGTTGCCACTTAAAAGTGCTTATGAGGCCAAGGATTTGGGCCGTGCGACCAAAGGCTCAGCACAGGGTCTTTTGGCCAAGGTTTACATGTACCAAAAGAAATGGAACGAGAGCCTTGCCGCTGCCAACGACGTCATCAATTCTGGGGAATACAGCTTGGAGCCTGACTACGCCCTCATCTGGAGGCAATCAACTGAACATGGTGCCGAGTCATTGTTTGAAGTAGAAGGTCAAAATGGTGGCGAAGGTTGGGGCATTGGCGGCTATTTTGTTTGCCAAGGCGCCAGGGGTGGAGTTTCAGGTGGTTTCGGTGGCTGGGGCTTCAACACCCCAACCGTTGACCTCGAAAATGCCTACGAATCAGGCGACGTGCGTAAAGATGCAACCATCTACAGGGCTGGTCAAACCCTCTGGGACGGTGCCCAAGTTGATGCCGGAGTGGCAAACCCAAGGTACAACTACAAAGCTTACGCCAGCCAAACTCAAGAAATTAATTACAGCGACTGGTGGTCAGGCAAAAACATTCGCGTCCTTCGCTATGCCGAAATACTGCTAATCAAAGCTGAAGCAGCCAATGAGCTTGGCAACAGCGGCGAAGCTGTAGCAGCACTGAACCTGGTGCGCAACCGTGCGGGCCTTGCCGACACCAACGCTTCTTCACAGGACGACCTTCGTGATGCCATCTGGCGGGAGCGCCGGGTGGAACTGGCGATGGAGCACGACCGCTTCTTCGACCTCGTGCGCCAAGGCCGTGCTGGCCAAGTGCTGCGTGCCCACGGCAAAGACTTCGTGGACGGCAAGCATGAGCTTTTCCCTATCCCACAGCGTCAAATTGACCTGAGCGGTGGTGTTTTGAAGCAAAATCCTGGGTATTAATCATCCCAAGTGTGTTTAAAAGAAGAGGGGTTCGCTGCATACAGCGAACCCCTCTCTTTTTTTGAACCTCCCAATGTGCCTGGCTGCTCATTTTTTAAAGAACCGTACAACTCCCGTTTGACCACCCATTTTTACCTTAAAAAAATAAAGCCCCGAAGAAAGTCCTTCCAGTGCAACCGCTCTGCTGAACAGCCCTGATGGCGCATTTTTTTCATCATAAATATGGTGGAGCAAACTGCCTTGCGCATCCAACAGCGCCAAGCTCACTGGCCCCGGTTTTTCCACCACGAAGGCTAGGTTCAGCACATCCGCAGTGGGGTTGGGGTATGCCAGTAGCTCGAAATCGTTGCTTTGGGGGTTGCTCACCGCCGTCAAATCCTCCACAAACCCGATGGAGTCCAAGGCAGGCTGAATGGCAGGGTCGGCCATGAACAGGTTCCAAAGCAGGCCGCTCCGGTAGTTTTCAATCATGCAGATGATAGGGCCTTGGTCAATGGCGAGGGTGCTGGTGGCGTACCAGTCCTCACTTAGGTTGAAGGCATCGTAAAAACCCATTGACCCCCAGAGTTTTTCGCCCCGCACCCGGTAGAAGTGCTTGAGCGCCGCCATGCTCTCGGCTGGCGTGTAGGGCATGGACGAGAGTGCCGCCGTAGGCGAAATAGTGCCGTTGTCGTTGTTTGGTTCGTGGGCGAGGTAGCCGAAGGGGTCGTCGCTGGCGGTGAGGCCCCAGCAGTCGGCGGAGTAGCCCTCGTAGTTTCCGGGGTTGTCCATGCAGTAAGCCCGGTTCACGAGCGAGTGGTGCTTGTTGTGGAGGTAGTAATTGGCGTAGGCATCCTTGATGCCCCGTGGGTCGAAGCCAAGGTAGGAGTAGTGCGCAAAAAACAGCGGCCCGCCACGGTTCGGCCCTACGGCCAATTCGTAGCCGTAAAAGTCTTGGCCGTTCACGTAGCCGGGCTGCGCCCAACCCGTTTGCCAAAGGCTGGCAGGCACGGGGTGCGTGGGCGAGGCGATGGCCAGCAGATAGACGATGAGCGCCTCGTTGTAGCCCCGTACCTGAAAGTTCATCTGCCATTCGTAGTTCGGCGACCAGTGCCAGTAGAGCTTGTTCGAGCCGTTCTTTCGGTAAAAATCCCATTCCACGGCCTCCCAAAGCCCGGTTATTTTTTCCCGAAGGGCAATTTCTTCCGCATTGTTTTCTTGAAAAAACTGCCGGGCGCAGAGCAGCCCCTGCATCAGGAAAGCCGTTTCGACAAGGTCGCCGCCATCGTCGAACTGGCTGAACGGAATCACGTCGCCCGTCACACCGTTCATCCAATGGGGGAAAACGCCATGAAAACGGTCGGCATTTTCCAGAAACCCCGTGATGGTCAGCAGCCGCTCCAGCCCCTCCTGCCGGGTGATGAAGCCCCGCTCGATGGCCACCAAAACGGCCATGATGCCAAAGCCCGTGCCGCCCGATGTGACCAAGTCGCCGCTGGAATTGCGCTCCCTCGCCATGCCGCTCACCGGGTGCCCAAACTCCCAGAAGTACCGGAACGTGTAGCGCTGCACCATGTCCAACAGGGCGTCATCGGAGAAGGCAGTCAGGGTGACGGCCAGCGTGTCGGAAGTGGCCAAAACGCCTGTACCGCCCAGCGCTTCTACGAAATAATGATGGGTAACAGGCGAGCTTCCCGGAAAGCCGGGGAAGTCCAGAAAACTGGTTGGGAAAATGATTTTGACCTGATTGAAGGTCTGCCCGCCGTCGCTAGAGCGCCAGATTTTGTAGGAAAAAGGGTCAAGGCCCGGCGGTTCGGGCCAGGCCAGTTCGACATGGCTATCGAAGGCCGTGGCGGACAACGTGAAGCCCGTTTGCGCTTCGGTTTGGTTTTTTACCAATAAAAAAACGAGTGCAAAAAGGACATGCCGACAAAACGGCCTGACGGTCGGGAGTCTTGATTGAAAAAAACGCATGATGCCAATGGTTTTTCATCATTGCCAAACCGCCAAGGTGCAGCCAAAACGGGGGTCAAACTGCCACGCCGTAGTCCCGGAGCGCAGCGTTCAACGACACTTTTTTGTCCGTGCTCTCGGTGCGTTTGCCGATGATGAGTGCGCAGGAAACACCATAGTCCCCTGCCGGAAACTGGCGGGAATAAGTGCCGGGGATGACCACTGAGCCAGCAGGCACTCTTCCTTTGTAAGTCACTGGTTTCGAGCCAGTTACGTCAATGATATGCGTTGATTGCGTAAGCACCACATTGGCGCCAAGCACCGATTCACGCTCCACCCTCACGCCCTCCACCACGATGCAGCGGGAGCCGATGAAGCAGTCGTCTTCGATGATGGTCGGGGCGGCTTGTGGTGGTTCCAGCACCCCGCCTATACCCACACCGCCACTGAGGTGGACGTTCTTGCCGATTTGGGCACAGGAGCCAACTGTGGCCCAAGTGTCCACCATTGTGCCAGCGCCCACGTAGGCACCGATGTTCACGTAGCTGGGCATGAGAATGACGCCCGGCTCCAAGAAGCAGCCATACCGGGCGATGGCGTGTGGCACTACCCGTACGCCTTGCGCAGCAAAGTTCTTTTTGAGCGGAATCTTGTCGTGAAACTCGAAGGGCGGCACTTCGATGGTCTCCATCTTGCTGATGGGGAAGTAAAGGATGACGGCTTTTTTCACCCAGTCGTTCACTTTCCATTCGCCGTCGTCGGTGGGTTCAGCTATCCGTAATTTGCCCGTGTCGAGCAAGGAGATAACATGGTTGATGGCCTCTTGAACGGGCTTGTCCTTGAGCATGGAGCGGTCTTCCCATGCGGCATTGATGGTGTTTTCTAGTTGAGACATTTGGAGGTATGGAGGCACAGAGGTATGGAGGTATGTATGGGGTGCATACCTTCACACCTTCACACCTATTTTATAAGTTCTTCCGGTTTGATTTCGCTGTCCTGAACTGGGTAGGCGGTTGGGTAGTCGGCTTTTAGGAGGTATTGCGCAGCGATGGCGTCACGCTTGGAGGTGAATGCACCTGCCCGGAGCTTGTAGTAGGGTTTTGACTGCACCCAATCGGCGGACATGTTGGGGTAGAGCGACTCAAATTTTTTGAGTGCGTCTTCGACCCGTTGCCTATCGGTGGTGGCCATAATTTGAATGCGCCAGCCGGCGATGGTTTTAGTGCTCTTGTTGGCGTCCACGTAGCGCTTCATCAGGGCTGCAATGGATGGGTCCACTTTTTCGGAAATATTGCCTTGAGCTTGGGCAAATGCAACCACAAGAAGGAGTAGCAAAAAAGGTAAGAAGCATTTTTTCATAGTAGCTTATTTGATTGACAATCAACCATTTACTATTGCAACGCCCACTGACGTGCCTATCCTGTCAGCACCTGCTGCGATGAGTTCTTCAGCGAATTTACGCTCACGGATGCCGCCAGATGCCTTGATTTTCACGGAAGCTGGCAACTTTTTGCGAAGCATTTCGACGATTGGAACGGTAGCGCCCTTGCCGTTCACGCCAGTTGAGGTCTTGACGAAATTTACTTTTACTTCTGCGGCCATTTCACAGACCTTGGCAATTTCTGCGTCGGCGAGCAGGCCGGTTTCGATGATGAGCTTGATGGTTTTGCCACGCATTTGGCAGGCCATGGCCATACTGTCGATTTCGTTGCGGACGTAGTTCCATTGCTTGCTTTTCACGGCGCAGATGTTGATGACGCAATCCAGTTCGGTTGCGCCTTCGTCAATAGCCTTTTTAATTTCCTCCACCTTGCCTGGCGTGGCAGAGTACCCCATCGGGAACCCAATCACGGTGCATACTTTGACAGAAGTGCCGTCAAGTTCTTTCACTGCATCCTTTACAAAGAAAGGCGGCACACACACGGCCATGAAATCGTTTTGTTTGGCTTCTTCGCAAAGCTTTTTGACGTCGGCGATTGTGGTGTCGGGTTTCAGAATTGTTGCGTCAATGTATCTGGCTAAGTCCATAATTCACAAGTATAATCCAAGCGTGGGAAAAACTTTGAACGAATAACACTTCGTACTATCAGCATTTCTCAATGAGCGGCCAAGGTAAAACAAAAAATACAAATTCAAGTTGACAGAAAATGCCGCTCACCTATTTTACCAACAATCTCCAATCGGGTGGCATCGCCGCCCAACACCTCATTATCACAAAGCAGCTATGGGTAATCTTCTGAAAACCAACGCCGTGCAAAAGCACGGTGCAGAAGCCACTTGGAAATTAAGTCGCTGGGTTGCCGTTGAAAATGAAATTTCAACACAAGCGGATATATTTTCCACAGTCCAACGAGAAAACTGTAAATCTACCTTTGAGTTTTTTCTTAGTAGCTTTGTGGAATAATAAAGTCATGGTTCATGACGAGCAAATTGCGTTCAACAACAATAGATAATGGCTGAAAACAACCCTGCAAAGAAAAATTCAGAGATGAAATCCAAGCTTCGCCGCCAGGAGGGCGAGCTTTCGGATTATGTATTTGGGAAAGTGCAGCCGCAAGCTTTGCCCTTGGAAGAGGCCGTGCTGGGAGCGCTCATGCTGGACAAAGACGCATTGCCCATCATACTCGACATCCTGCGGCCTGAAAGCTTTTACCTCGATGCGCACCAGCTCATCTACCGGGCTATTTTGCGGCTTTTTGAAAAATCGCACCCCGTTGACCTGCTCACCGTCACCGAGGAACTGAAAAAATCGGGCGACCTAGACGCCATTGGCGGCGGCTACTACCTCGTAGAAATGACCAACCGGGTCGGCTCCAGCGCCAATATCGAGTACCATGCCCGCATCGTGGCCCAAAAGCACATCCAACGGGAGCTGATTAAGGTTTCCACCCAAATCATCCGGGATGCCTACGAGGACACCACCGACGTGTTCACCCTGCTCGACGATGCGGAAAAGGGCCTCTTCAATGTGACGCAAAACAACCTAAGCCGCCAGTACGAAAGCATGGGCGAACTGGCCAGCAAAACCCTGAAAATACTGGAAGAACTCAAGGACAAAGAAGACGGACTCACTGGGGTGCCCACTGGCTTCACTGCCCTTGACCGCCTCACCAGTGGCTGGCAGCCCAGCGACCTCATCATTGTGGCGGCCCGCCCCGGTATGGGCAAAACCTCCTACACCCTCGCCCTCGCCCGCAACGCCGCGATGGACTTCAACAAGGGCGTGGCGCTGTTCTCCTTGGAGATGTCCAGCACCCAGTTGGTGCAGCGCCTCATCTCGATGGAGGCCGAGATTTCCGGTAGCAAATTGCGGAGCGGAAAACTGGAGGACTACGAATGGCAGCAGCTGCATACCACCATCGAGCGCCTCAGCGAAGCACCGATTTTTATTGACGACACCCCGGCCATCAACATCTTCGAATTGCGGGCCAAATGCCGCCGACTGAAGATGCAGCACGACATCCAACTCGTCATTATTGACTACCTCCAGCTCATGAGCGGTGGCATGGAGTCGAGCAAAGGCGGCAATCGGGAGCAGGAAATCAGCCAGATTTCGAGGGCCTTGAAAGCGATGGCCAAGGAACTGAACGTGCCTGTAATCGCACTCTCGCAGTTGAGCCGGGCTGTGGAGACTAGGGGCGGCACGAAGCGGCCACAGCTGTCGGACTTGAGGGAATCCGGGGCCATCGAGCAGGATGCAGACATCGTGACCTTCATCTACCGCCCCGAATACTACCAGATTCTAGAGGACGAAACAGGGCAATCACTGAAGGGAATCGCCGAAATCATCATTGCGAAGCACCGTAACGGCGCACTTGACACGGTCAAACTTCGCTTCACCGACCAGTACGCCAAATTTGGCGACTTGGAGGAGACCAGCTTTGACAGCTTCCCTAGCAGCGACCCCTTTGCTACGCCCTTTGAGCCTTCAAAAGTAATGACCGTGCCCTCAAAAATGAACGATGATGAGGACATCCCGTTCTAGCCATATCTTCATGGAAAAGGTTTTTGTTTGAATAGCACTAAAAAATGCGGACATTTGCACCACTTTCAGAAAGTTATTTTTTTGACAGGATTTCTCATTTTTAAATATCAGAAAATTGAAGTTTGTTGACTTTGGATTGGCACCGACCCTGCTGGAAGGATTGGACGCCATGGGCTTCGAAAACGCCACACCCATTCAGGAGCAAGCCATACCAGCCTTGCTGAACGGCCAAGATGTACTTGCCTGCGCACAAACAGGCACCGGAAAAACCGCCGCCTTCCTGCTTCCCATCCTGAACCGCCTCATCTCTGACCCGATTGACGGCATTGACACCATCATCCTTGAGCCAACCCGTGAGCTTGCCGTGCAGGTTGACCAGCAGTTGGAGGGATTTTCCTATTTCACGCCAGTAAGCTCGGTCGCCATTTATGGGGGCCGTGACGGTCACAGCATGGAAATGGAAATGAGGGCCTTGAAAAAAGGCGTGGACGTGGTCGTGGCCACACCGGGCCGCTTCTTGGCGCACCTCCAGATGGGCTACGTGAACCTCAAAACCGTGCGCCACCTCGTGCTCGACGAAGCCGACCGGATGCTCGACATGGGATTCGTGCAGGACATCATGACCATCGTCAACCAGATTCCGAACGCCCGGCAGACCTTCCTGTTTTCCGCCACCATGCCCAGCGAGATTCGCAAGTTCTCGCAGGCGCTGCTCCGCAACCCCTTGGAAATCAGCATCGCCATCTCCAAGCCAGCAGCGGGCATCACGCAGGGCGTTTACTTCGTGGACGACGAAAAAAAGAACAAGCTCATCGAGATGTTGCTCCGCAATGAAGACCCGACCAAGCGGGTGCTGATCTTCGCTGGTACCAAAAAAGCGGTGAAGGAACTCAACAACCACCTGAAAAACAAGGGCTTCAAGTCCAACGACATCCACTCCGACCTTGAGCAGCAGCAGCGGGAAGATACCCTGATGATGTTCAAGAACGCCTCCGTGCCCATCCTCGTCGCCACCGACGTACTTTCACGGGGCATTGACATCAAGGGCATCGAGGTCGTCATCAACTTCGACGTGCCCGGCGACCCCGAGGACTATGTGCACCGCATTGGCCGCACGGCCCGTGCCGATGCCTTGGGAGCCGCCTACACGCTGGTGAGCAAAATGGGCCGCAAGAAATTCGACCGCATCGAGAAGCTCATGGGCATTAAGGTCAACATCCTGCCATTGCCCGAAGGGCTGGAAGGCGGCGGCGATGGCCGCTCCTCGAACCGCAGTGGTGGCGGCAGGTCGCAGAGTGGTCGGCCACCCCGTGGCGGCGGCCAACATGGCGGCGGCAACCGCAACGCTCGGCCAAATGGCGACAGGCCACACCGGGACAGGCCGCAAACAGATAGGCCGCATGGAGAAGGAAGTGGCCAGCGACCACCACGTGGCCCTCAGCCACCCCGTGCCGAAAACCCTGATGGTACGCCAAAAGCCGAAGGCGAAATGCGCAAAAAGCGCAGGAACCGTGGTGGCCGTAATCGTGGCAGGGGCCGCGGACAAAACCCGGGTGGAGAAGGTGCCAACCCGAACACCAACAATGGCGCACCCCCTACTACCCCACCAACTAATTAATTGATTTCCAAGGCTTTAAAATATCTTTTTCAAAAAAGCAGCCTCCCAAAAACCACTGAACCATGGAAGAAAAACGGCCTAAACGACAATCGGCGACCACCAAAAAAGTGGCTACAGCCCAAACAGCAACGACCGCTTCGAGCGAAGCGCCCAAGCGGGCCTCCCGCAGCAAAGCCGCCGTGGACACTGCTGAGAAGCCTGCTCCAAAACGGGCCGCAAAAGCCAAAACAGTGGACACTCCTGCTGAAAAAAAGGCCGTAACTAAAGTGCCTCGCACAAAGAAAGAACCTGCCGAACTGAGCGAGAAAGCCGCTGCCAAACGAGCTTCCCGTGTGAAAAACCCTGCCGAAAAAGCCGAAAAAGCAGCCTCAAAAAAAGCAGAACGTTTGGCCAAAGCTGCCGCTGCAAGCGAGACCGCCGCCCCTAAAAAAACAGCACGGGGCGCCGCCACGCCGAAGGGAAAAAAAGGCAAAGCCGAAAGCCAAAAAAAGGAGAACAAAACGCCGTTTTGGGCACCATTTGCAAGGCCCGAAAAACCAAAGCGAATCGCTCGGGAAGTAGAAGAAAAAAACGACCGCAGAGACCCAGCTCCTCGCTTCGAAGACGAGCGGCCAAGCCGGAAGCCAGCGCCACAGCGTGACGAACGGCCCAGCCGCACAGCCGCCCCCCGCCGACCTGAACGGCCCAGCCACAACGATGAACGCCGCAACAGCAACAGGTCGCCAGAAAGGCCCCAGCGCCCCGCCCAAAGTGGCGAACGACGCCACGACGACCAATCAGAAAACACCCGTGATGCACGGCAGGAAGGCCGATTCTCAAGACCTGAGCGCCCTGCCTCCCAATCCAATGCGGAGCGGCGTTTTGAAAAACCCTTCCGAAATAGCCCAACTGGAAAATCGGCCGCCAAGCCAGCAAAACTCGCTAAGTTGGACGAGCCGATGCGCCTCAATAAATTTTTGTCCCATTGTGGCGTAGCCGCAAGAAGGCAGTCGGCGGAGTACGTGAAAAACGGCCTGGTGACCGTGAACGGCGTGATAGAAGCCAACCCCGGCTACCTCGTTCAACTGACCGACGAGGTTCGTTTCAAAGGCGAAGTCGTGCGCTTGGAAGAACGCAGGGTCTATATCCTGATGAACAAACCAAGGGACATCATCACGACCTCCAATGATGAAAAGGGCCGCAGAACCGTGCTCGACCTCATCGGTGAAAAGGTGGAGGAGCGCATCTTTCCGGTAGGCCGCCTCGACCGAATGACCTCTGGCCTGCTGCTGCTCACCAACGACGGCGACCTCGCCAAAAAGCTCTCGCACCCCAGCCACATGGTGCAGAAGGTGTACCACGTGACACTCGACAAGCCGTTTCACAAAGCAGATTTTGAAAAAGTGCAGAAGGGACTGAACCTAGAAGACGGCCCCGCCCAAGTGGACAGCCTGCACTACATCGAAGGCTCAAAAATCGAACTTGAAATCGGCCTGCACATCGGCAGGAACCGCATCGTACGCCGCATCTTCGAGCACCTTGGCTACGAGGTCGTGAAACTCGACCGCACCTATTATGCCGGCCTGACGAAAAAGGACATCGGCAGGGGGCATTTCCGGCATTTGACCGAGCAGGAGATCATCATGTTGAAGCATTTTAAGTAGGGATGAGGGCTGTGGAATCAAGGATGCAGCCTTTAGCAGTGTTTAGGCATTAGCCTTTAATAAACGCTAGCTTGAATGAAAAACATCATCGCTTTACTCGCCATTTTGGTTATTTCAATCAGCTTGCCTGTGCCAATAATAGCAGCAAGTTCTGCTATAACATCAGCTGCTGCCACCAATCAGGCTGCATTTCATTATGAAAAAAAGCAGCAGGAAAAGCGTGATTGGGGCAAACGTTTTAGAATACCATTTAAGCGAACACATACGGCGGTCAATGAAAACGCTACCAAAATATCGAATGGAGGTATTGCACTTTTGCTGCTTCTAAGCTGCTTGGTTGTGGCATTGACCTTGCCCGGCTTCGAAATGTTGAGCGTCGGTTTTTATTTGACGGGGATATTTTTCGCTGTGCTTGGTATTGGTAGAGACAAAAACAAAACGCCTTCAATCATTGCAATGGTGATTGCCACGCTGCCCGTCCTATATTTTGCTGGATGGATTATTTATTGCCGGAGTAAAGGCTGCTTCGACTGAATTCCAAACAAGCTCGCCGCCCCCAGCGCAGGCCCGCCCTCATGCTCCGATACCACGATTTTTTTTCCGAAAACCTCGCCAGCCATTTCCACCCAAAACTTCATTTTGGTGAAGCCGCCATTGGCATGAATGGTGTGGAACGGCCCTGCGACTTCTTCCAGCACATCGCCTATCTGCTTCATATTCAGCAAGATACCTTCCAGCACTGCCCGGTGGAAATGCGCCAGCGTGTGGTGGGGCCGAATGCCCTCGAAGCTGCCCGTGGCCGAAGCATCCCAAAGCGGGGCACGCTCGCCCAGTAGGTGCGGCTGGAAATGAAGCCCCTCACAGCCAAAGGGGATTTTCATCATCGCAGCCCGGTGGCGTTCCATGCTTTTTGCCGAAGGCGCAAGACCGAAAAAACGGCGACAAAACCAATCGTAAATCACGGCCCCGTTGTTGCTGGCACCGCCTGTGATATAGGTAGCTGGTTGGCCCGCCTGCGGCGGAAACAGCAGGTAGTTGAAAATGCGCTCGCCGGGGTCGTGCACGGGCTGGCGGGTGGTGATGCGCAGCGCTCCGCTCGTGCCGATGGACAGCACTGCCTCGCCGGGCGAAAGGACGCCAGCGCCGAGGTTGGCGAGGCAACCGTCGGAGGCACCGATGGCCCAGGGGGTGGCTGCCGGGATGCCGATTTGCCTCGCAAAGCTTGGCTTCAGTTTTTTCAGTATAAAAAATGGGGAAACGTGCTGCGGCAACTGCCCTGCCTGGATGCCCGCAAAATCGAGCGAGGAGCCGTGCCAATCGAGCTTGGCTGCATCGAAGAGGCCAGTGGCCGAGGCCATGGACTGGTCGGTGAGCAGCTCGCCGAAGAGCCTGAAAACCAGGTATTCTTTTATGCCTAAAAAATGGCAGGCAGCTTGAAAAACAGCAGGCTCGTGTTTGCGAAGCCAAGCCAACTTGGGCAGCGGGGACATGGGGTGGATGGGCGTGCCCGTGTGCTGGTAGATGTCCTTGCCGAGCGGGGTGCCCTTGAGTTGCGCAGCGAGGTCGGCAGCACGGTTGTCAGACCAGAGGATGCTGCGGGTGAGCGGACGGCCTCGGTCGTCCACGGCGATGAGGCTGTGCATGGCAGCGCTCATGCCGATGCCTACAGGTGGCTGGCCGAGCTTGGCGACCACATTGCGAAGCGCCAAAATAGCCGCTCGGAGCACCTGTTCGGGGTCTTGCTCCTGCCAGCCGGGCTTGGGCGAAATTGTCGGGTAAGCCCTCGTGGCCTCTCCCAGCGAGCGCCCAGCTTCATCAAAAGCAACTGCCTTGGTGCTGGACGTGCCGATGTCGAGGCCGATATGGTAGGTCATTACTCAGTGAGGGATTTTCGGTTCCCTTTGTTTTTTTTGTAGTCAAATGCAGCACGGAAAAGTGCCAACCAGCCGCCCATCAACAGTACTCCGCCAAGGGGTGTCATCGGGCCGAGAATCCCCATGCTGGCTTCTAGCCCTACGTGCGGCACGAGCGCTATCAGGTACAAAGAGCCACTGAACAAGGCGGTGCCCATTATGAAAAGCCACCCGGCGATGGACACCCAGCGCTCGCTTAAGTAACGCCCCAAAATCGCAGTCATCAGCAATGCGAAAGTATGGTAAAATTGGTAGCGGACGCCAGTCTCGAAAATCATGATTTCATGCTCGCTCAAGAGTTTTTTCAAAATATGGGCGCCGAAAGCGCCGAGCACTACGGCGAACATGCCAAGCAGCGTAGCAATCAGTAGGAATTTTCTGGTAACCATTGGGTACTTGAATTTGGTGATGTGTTTTTTCCGATAGCAAATGTAGTGTTTCAGTTAAGATTCATCCCCTGTTACCAAATATATCTTGGTAGCTGCCCAATAAATATTTTACGGGGGCAGCCTGACTTAGCCGCCATTCGAGATGGTGAGCTTGATGGCGCCTAGCCCCTCGTTGATTTGCAAGCCCACGAGGTAGTGGCCCCTGGGCAGTTGCAAATCCTCCTCGAACTCATGTGTGCCGCCCTGCAACCTGCCCTTGAAAACGTGGCGAATCAGTCGGCCTTCGAGGGAATAGAGGCCGAGCGTGACGTTGTCCACCCTCGGCAGGTTGACCCGGACGTGCAGCCGCTGGCCGCCGTTGGAGGCGTGGGCATCCCAGTCGAGGCTGGGCGTACGCCCCGGGCTGACAGCGGAGGGCGGCGTGTCGGTGTATTTGTAAATGCTGGTGCCTGTGGCAAATGCAAGGTATTCGTTCAGCACGAAAATGCGGTTGAGGGTGCTGCCGATGCCGACGTTGAGCCAAGTGTCGCCACCATCGGTCGTTTCATAAAATCCGTTGAAATAGCCGCCGACCCAGCCCCGGCTGCCATTGACAAATCCGATGGCTTGGATGTTGCCGTTGAAGGGGAATTGCTTGGCAACCCAGTTTTTGCCCCCATCGTAAGAGGCGAGGATGGAACCGCTGGGGCCGAAGTTCTCGACAGCGGCAAAGAGCGTGTCCCGGCCCAGCATCTGCAATTTCCAGACGTATTCGCCCGGCAGGCCCGTGTTGTGGACTTCCTCCCAAGTCTCGCCGCCATCGGCAGTGAAGAGGATATTGCCCCCGTCGTCGTCCTGTCCGGCCACGAAGCCGGAATCGGGGTGGAAAAAAACGGGGTCAATCAAGGCGATGGCGTGCTCGCTCATATCCTTGTACTGCCAAGTGTTGCCGCCATCGGACGACTTGACGAAATAGGCCGGGAACGACCAAATGCCCACGCCGTACACGTGCTCGGTGCCCACATGCGAGATGCCGCAGATGCCTGGCACGGCTCCCGGAATGGTTGGAGCGATGTCGTTCCAAGTTTCGCCGCCGTCCGTGGTCTTGAGGAAGGCCCCATCGAGCGAGCCGCAGTAGCCCGTTTGCGCATCAACGAACTCGATGCTGCGGAGGTAGTA
This sequence comes from Saprospiraceae bacterium, assembly GCA_025455635.1. GTDB lineage: Bacteria > Bacteroidota > Bacteroidia > Chitinophagales > Saprospiraceae > UBA6168. Next base: position 16,200 of record JALOMF010000012.1, read on the forward strand.
GTTGGGGGTGTTGAACTGCGTGAGCCAAGTCTGCCCGCCGTCCGTGGTTTTCATGATGAAGGGCGAGACGGTGGCCCAGCCAGTGTCAGGGTTGATGAAATAGATGTCATCAATCCTTCCGCTGAATGCCTCGATGGATGGTGCCGGGATGTCCTAATACTGGGCTTTTGCGAATGGGAGTAACGAAAGTAGGATTGCCGCAGTGGCGATTAGTTTTTCGATTTTCATAGCTGATTATATTTTCGGCAAATGTATCGGTAGCAATTAATCGCAAGCGTCTTCAATACGACATTGGCCAATAAATAAACGATTCAGGCCATGATGGGGATTTTAATGGCCTTTTATGGTTGGCCAAGCTTATATTTGTACACTGATTAACTCTCTTCAAATAAATTTCAACATGAAAAAGACATCGCTTTTTTGCACGATTCTTCTTTTAACTGCTTGTGCTTCCCTTGCCCAGCACTCGCTGGATTTTGCTCACACAAGATGGCAGCAAGCAATCAAACTGGGTGACAAAAGCCAAGTACACGAGGCTGCGCAAGCCCGTCAAGCCCTGCTCTATCAAATGGCGCAAACTGGGCCATTTATGCTAAACCTGCATAAAACCGACTCCATTGAAGGGCAAAGCTGGGATGCCAGCACCCAGTCGTGGGGGCCTACCAACGGGAAACTTTACTATACTTACGACTGTGAAAGGGAAAAAGTGCTCGGATACACGACTGTGTCCAGTGATGGCACCAATTTCATCAACAGTTACAAAACAGCATTCAGCTACCACCCAACTGGCGAAATAAAGACAATCAAAGACTACAATTTCGTACTGGACGACTGGTCACAAAACGCTGAATACGAGTACCGACCATCTGGTGAGTACGCCAGCTACTGGTTATATACCCAAATTTCAAACGGCATCCCACAGTCTGGCAACAAATACGTTTACAGTTACGACGGAGCCGAGAACCTCCTCTCGGAGGAATGGTTTGAGTACAATACAAGCATTCCGGGCTGGCTGCCAAGTTTGAAAAAAACGAACACCTACGACAGCGAGCAAAAAATCACGTCGAGCCTTGTCGAAGTATTCACTTCGGGCACGTGGTTCCAGACGAGCCAAACCCTTTATTCTTACGACGGCGACGACCGACTGATGGTGGCGCTCACGCAAGAATTTTTCGGCACGGTATGGCAAAACAAACTTCGCTTGGTTTACAATTATGCAACCGGGAGCCAGCCCAGCACCATTGTGAGGGAAGCGTTCATTGCTAGCCAGTGGCTGCCCAGCAAGCGCTACACCCACAGCTACGACGCCAACGAAAACCTGACCCAGCACATCACAGAATTATATGTCAACAACAGCGCCTGGCAGCAAGACAGCCTGCGCACCCATACCTACCATGCCGACAATTCCAAGGCGGGCAACCATTACGCCGTTTGGAACAATATCAACGGCAATTGGGTAGAGACCAGTTTTGACTCCACCGACGCAGGCGGCGACCAAGTCGTCTTCATTTCCAGATACGGCTACAACGCCAACAACAACAGCTTCCAAGGCGGTATCAGGTTCGTCAACACTTGGTATGCCAACCAGCTCGAATCTTCGTTGCGGGACTACCTCGAAGCTGGCACTTTCGACACTTGGACGCCCAGCCAGAAGGATTTCTATACCTTCGATGCCAACGACTTGCAACTGCAAGGAACAGTGCAATTCTGGAATCCTTCCATCAATGATTTTGAAAACGCAAGACAGGATAATCACTTCAACAGCACCTGCTTGGTGGGCAATACGGATGTCCCGGCTACATCCAGCCAAGCGCTTACCTGCCGCATGGCCAATCCCTACCTACCGGGGCAATCGGTGCAATGCGATGGGATGCTGGCTCCCGGCACACAGCCCTCGGTAGAATTGTACGACATGGCAGGAAGGCTTGCCCATCGGCAGGCCCTATCCTCCAATACATTCGACCTGCCTGGTGATACCACACCGGGCATGTACATGCTGTTGGTAAAATCCAGTGGCAGCGTGCATTTCCGCTCCAAAATCGTGGTGCAGCACCCCTAAAAAAATTAACAAACTGGGCCTAGCAACTGGTCAGGTTGCTAGGCCACAATTCCCTTCCAACAATGAAAGGCAATTACCGAAAAAACATCCGCCCCGGCCTAGCCGTGCGCATCGTGATGAAGGAAGACCAGCGCTCCGGCGAACTGACCGAGGGCTATGTCCAGGACATATTGACCAATGCCCCGCAGCACCCGCACGGCATCAAGGTGCGGTTGGATACGGGGGAAGTGGGTCGGGTGAAGGAGGTGATAGAGGAGGAGGAGATTGAGTGGTGAGAAAGCTTATCAGTCTGCACTTTTAAATTGGTGATTTTGTAGCTTTGCTTCATCAGTTTTTAAAAACTATGTTATCCATCCAACATCCTATACTGAAAAAGCAGTTTGAGCAGTTTTCAAAACTCGGCTCTGACGAAGAAAAAATAGCTTTTTGGGAGGCTTTCAATCAAGACTTTGAAGGCAAAACCGAGGCCGAACAAGTTGCCATGCGGGAGGCATGGGAATCCAATGTTTCCAGTATTGAAAAACGGCTGAGAGCAATTGATTCAAAGTTGGACAAGCAGGTTTCTGAAATCAGCGTTTTTCCGGCTAATGCTGAGGAGGCGGGGCTTTTGACGGCGTTGTTGGAGCGGATGGGGGTGAGGTTTGTGGTGGGGTGAACTTCAAATATTAGAATCAAAGAAAATATTATCTTCAAAAAATAAAATTAAAAGAATGAAT
>JALOMF010000313.1 GCA_025455635.1 Saprospiraceae bacterium
GAGGGTATCCTGTCGAGGTTGAAAGGCGACAAAGGCTCAAAAATCAGCATTGGCATCATCAGGGGATTGGAGAAGAAGCTCCGCAATTTCACCCTCACCCGTGACAAGATTTCGGTACACAGCGTCGAGGTGGCCTACATGCTGGACAAGGAAACGGGGTACATCAAAATCAACCGTTTCAGCACCAATACCTACGAGGAGTTCATGAAGGCGCTGGAAAAACTCGTGGACGAGGAGGGGTTGAAGCACCTCGTGATTGACCTCCGGCAAAACCCCGGCGGCTATATGCAGGAGGCCACCAATATCCTCAGCCAGCTTTTCAAGGAAAAGGACAAACTGCTTGTTTTCACAGAAGGGAAAAACATGCCCCGCACCGACTACAAGTCCACGGGCCGCACCTTTTACGATGTGGGCAACGTCGTCGTGCTGACCGACGAAGGCTCGGCCAGTGCCAGCGAGATTTTGGCAGGTGCAATACAAGACCACGACCGGGGCGTCATCATCGGGCGCAGGAGCTTCGGCAAGGGGCTGGTACAGGAGCAGTACCGCCTGCGTGACGGCTCGGCCATCCGCCTGACGGTGGCCCGCTACTACACGCCATCGGGCCGCTGCATCCAGAAGCCCTACGAAGGCCGTGACGACTACGAAGACGACGTGGCCGAGCGCATCGAAAACGGCGAACTTTACGACGGCCACGAAATCGAGCACGAAGACACCACGAAATACTACACCAGCAATGGCCGTGTCGTGTACAGCGGCGGCGGCATTGACCCCGATTTTTTCGTGCCGCTGGATTCGTCGCTGCTGAATCCTTATTTTATCAGGCTGCACCAGCACGTGGCCTCGTTCGCCTTCCGGTACTTGGAGGCGCACCGGGCGGATTTGGAGAAGTATTCCATGCAGGATTTTTCCAAGCAATTCAATGTGAGCGATGCAGTTGCCAACGATTTCCTTGACTTCGCCGTGACCCGTGGCGAAAAACGCAACGAGCGGAATTGGAAAAACACCAAGGAAAAACTCAAGCTCGCCATCAAGGCAGGCATCTCCCGCCAACTGTGGTCTGACCAAGGCTACCATTATGTGCTGAACGAAAACGACCCGTTCATCATCAAAGCAAAGCAGGTCATAAAGCAGGAAAACCCGCTTTCGCTGAAATGATTAAATCCGATAAAATGACCAAATTCCAGCTCAACGGCAAGGAGTACATCGAATTGAACAAGCTGCTCAAAATCTTCAATTTGGTAGGCTCTGGCGGCGAGGCCAAGCTGCGCATCCGGGAAGAAGCGGAGGCCACCGTGAACGGCGAGCCAGAGACCCAAGTCCGCAAAAAACTGCGGGCCGGCGACCGGGTGGAGTTCGCAGGTGAGGTGATTTTGGTGGAGGACTGAGCTGTTTCACAAAACCAATAAAAAAAAGCTGGATGGTGCGGCAATCTGCCCACCATCCAGCTTTTTTGTTTCGACCCATCCTTTCCTGACTACAGGTGGTAGGCTTGGTTGTGCGCCAAGGTCTTGCCGCATTTTGCGCAAGCGGTGGCCGAGCCAGCGCCGCCTGCACAGCCCGCCGAGCAGGTGTAGTGCCACACGCCCTTGGCATTTTGGGCAGGTTCCTCTTTTTTGATGGGGCTTTCCACTTGCGTCATGCCGGGAGGCAAGGAGGTGACTGTTGGCTTGTCCACTGGCGTCGAAGCTTCTTGCGTGGGGGCAGGGTGGTAGGCTGCGTTGTGGGCTAGCGTGGTGCCGCATTTTGCGCAAGCGGTGGCCGAGCCAGCGCCACCTTCACAGCCTTTTGGGCAGGTGTAGTGCCAGACGCCAGCAGCGTTCTGGGCAGGTTCGGCGGCTGGGGTAGCTGCAGGATTGGCAGCGGCGTCGCCAGCGGGCTGGCCACTTTGCAGGCTCTGCACAGCGGCGTCCCGTGCGGCATCGCCCTCGTTTTTACAAGAAAACAGTGCGCCAACGGCGCAAAATGCCAATATGGCAAGCAGAGATTTGATTTTCATCGTATTGAGTTTTACAATTTGCCCCGGAGCAAGTTTTTACCCGCAGCACAAATATTGCATGAGAAGCGATAAAGGTAGGCAATTTCAGTGCCGCAAGTCAATTTTCCGCAAGTTTACGCACTGGCTATCTCCCTGTTATTTTTTGGTAAAATACTGCCTGTTTCGCTCCGGTTCTACTACCTTTCGCAGCAAAAAATCAATGATGATAAAAATCCGATGTTCCATTTTAGTGCTTTTGCTCCCAGTTTTTTTGCTGGCGCAAAAAAGCGCACCGCTTGTTTCCCGCATAGCATTCGGCTCGTGCGGCCACCAAGAAGACCCCCAGCCAGTGCTCGACCTCGTGGTGAAGCACCAGCCCGACATGTTCGTTTACCTTGGCGACAATATTTACGGCGACTCCAAAGACCTGAGCGAGCTGCGCCGAAAATACAACCAACTGAAGGCCAAACCAGAGTTTCAACGCCTGAAAAAAGCCATGCCCATCCTCGGCACCTGGGACGACCACGACTATGGCTGGAACGACTCAGGCCGCCATTTCCCCCTGAAAAAAGAGACCAAAGAACTGTTCTTGGAGTTCTTTGAAGAACCCGCCAACTCGCCCCGACGCCAGCACGAGGGCATCTACACCTCCTACATGCACGAGGGCAACGGCAAGCGCCTCCAACTTATCCTGCTCGACAACCGCACTTTCCGGGACGACCTCCGCATCTACCGGGGCGAACTCAGCCACGACGACAAGTACTTCTACCCGCTCGACTACTACCCGCACCAAATCACGGACTCCACCATGCTCGGCGAGCAGCAGTGGAAGTGGCTGGAAGGCGAACTCAGCAAGCCCGCCGACTTGCGCATCATCGGCTCCGGCAGCCAGTTCAGCATCGCCTACAACGGCTACGAGGCTTGGGCCAATTTCCCGCACGAGCGCCAGCGCATGCTCGACCTCATCAAAAAGACCCGTGCCAACGGCGTGGTCTTCATCACGGGCGACGTGCACTACGCCGAGGTTTCCAAGCTGGAAGAGCCGGGGCTTTACCCCATCTACGACGTGACGGCCAGCGGCATCACCTCCACTTGGCTCTTCGCCACGCCCAACGAAAACCGCATCGAAGGGCCCATCATGGAGAACCACTTCGGCCTCATCAGCGTGGATTGGGCGAAGCCCGACCCGACCATCAAAATGGAAATCTGGGACGTGCGGGACAACCAGCGCATCGAGCACACCGTGCCGTTGAGCACTATTTCGTTTAAATAAGCAGGGCCGATTGGGTGGCTCCAAGTTGTTGGGAATGCGGAATTGCGGGGCGTTTGTTTACCGAAAGGATAAAAATGGGCGGGACTGCCGTCAAGTCCTTATTTTTGCGCTGATTTTTGGCAAAAACAATTCAGGAACATTGTTTGATAGGGCAATTTTTCCACTTGATTTCGTTTTAAATATTTTCAAAAAACGAAATTGTAGCAGTAGTTGTCCTTGATAAACAACGCCTTCGGGCAGAACCTGAAGCCAAGGTCACTACTACCAATTTCACCGATAAACAGCGCATGAAACTTCCCGTTACGCAATGCCTGCTGCTGCTGGCAGCCTTATTTTTTGCGACCGACCACTTTGCCCAAGGGCCAAGCCCCGACAACCTGATTCCCCGCACCTTGCTTTTCAAGGAAAAAACAAGGCACAACGTGCGCCTCGCACTGGACGGCAGCACCGTTTTTTACCAAAAAAAGGCGGATGGCTCCGACAGTACTTTGTACTATCTGCAGGAGAAATACCCGCACACTGAGAAGAAGCGCCGCTTCGAGGGCCAGCTGGCCAACTGGCACCTGCTCTACGACGGCGGCCTGCTGGCAGTGGTGCAGCAGGATACTAATTTCACGCTGTACGCCACCTCGCTCACGGCTTCTAAGCTGCGCAAGGTCAACGTTTTTCCCTTCAGAAAACTGACCGTGATGCATATCAGCCGCCGTTTCCCGAACAAGGTTGCCGCCAATATCGAAGCAGTGGACGCCGGCCAGTCGGGCATCTACATCCTCGACCTCCAGAGCGGCTCCACCAAGCGCCTCGGCCTCATGGGCGATGCACAGCAGATTTTTTTCGATGAAAACTTCGGCATGGTGGCCAGCCTCAACCAAGGCAGCGACGAGGTTCGCAGCCTCAAGCGCAAGTTCCAGGGCGAGTGGTTCGATGTGTTCACATACCCGTTTTCTCCCGATGTTTTCTTTGGCGGCCTGAACAAAATCGTGTCGGTGAGCAACGACGGCAAGACCATCTACGCCACCGACAACACGGGCAAGGACAAAGGCAGCCTCGTCGCCATCAGCACCGAAACCGGGGCCGTCACCGAACTGGCCAGCGACCCCGATGCCGATATTTACCCCGGCGCCTTCACCCTCGACCAAAATGGCGTGCCCACCTCGGTGGTGGCGCTTTACGGCAATACCAAACGCCACTACATCGGCGAGTCGGTCAAGGCAGATTTCGAGTTTTTGGAAAAAGAATTGGGCAATTTGGGCTTCGTGGGCGCTGGCCAAACTGACAGCACTTGGCTCGTGCGCAAAATGGATGGCGGCCCGATGTTCTACTACCTTTACTACCGCAGCACGAAGAAACTGCTGCCCCTTTTCAACGACTACGAGCACCTCGACGGCTACGACCTGCCCACCCGCAAAGCCTATACCGTGACCACCCGTGACGGCCTGAAACTCCCCGTGCATGTCTATGTGCCCTTCGGAATGAGCCGGGCCGACGGCATGCCCAAAGTGCCGCTACCCACCATCATTTACGTGCATGGTGGGCCTTGGGTCGGCGTCACGCATTGGAACAGCTGGTTCCACAACCGCAATTTCCAACTGCTGGCCAACCGTGGCTACGTGGTCATCAACATGGAGTTCCGCAGCACGACCGGCCTCGGCAAGAAGCTCCTCGACGCTGGCGACCGGCAATGGGGCGAGGGCATGCACTTCGACATCGTGGACGTGGCCAACTGGGCCATCAAGCAGGGCATGGCACACCCCAAGCGGCTCGGCATCTGGGGCTGGTCGTATGGCGGCTACGCCGCAAACTATGCGATGGGCGCAGCGCCAGACCTGTTCTCGGCGGGCGTTTCGATGTACGGCATCGGCGACCTGCCCGGCTTTTACAAGATACCCGGACTGAGCAACGACAGCCTGCTCTGGCTGCCCCGTGTCGGCGACCCCAACACACCGGAGGGCCTCGCCCTGCTCGAAAAACATTCGCCCCTGACCTACGTAAAAAACATAAAAAACCCGATACTGCTCACCACGGGCAGCCTCGATGACAGGGTACCGCAGGAGCAATCCGACAAGTTTGCCTCGGAGCTGGCTGCCGCCAAAAAATCGGTGGTGTACTTCTTCTACCCAGAAGAAGGCCACGACTACGCCAAGCCTGAGAGCTGGACCTCGTTCTGGGCCATTACCGAGTATTTTCTCCACAAAAACCTCGGCGGACGCCGG
>JALOMF010000314.1 GCA_025455635.1 Saprospiraceae bacterium
GTAATCGGGGCTGGCGGCGGCGTTCTTGGCTGCAAGGAAGTTCGAGAAATCACTGCTGAACCCGTCAATGCGTTGTAGCGCCTGCTCAAATTTTTGAATGGAAAGCCCCGACGGAAATGAATGGGAATGGTCGAGTTCGCTTTGAATAAAGCGCCGCATGGTTGAAAGCGTCTCTAGTTTTGACCACGCAGCATCCGTCAGCTTGGTAGCGGTGTTGTTCATAGTCTGTTTTTTTTAGGTTTATGTGCTGGGGGATGCAATTTGCAAAATTGGCCTTGTTCGGTATAGAAAACAAATTTTTGTTTTTGGGATAAAAATGGATTTAAATATAAAGTTTGAATCACCTGCGCTGTCTTTTCTTAACCTAGGTGATTTTTTGCTGCCCTGCCGTACCCCCATCTTTGCACCAATAAAATCATCAAAATCATGGACCGAAAAGATTTTCTCAAAAAAGGACTCATGGGCACGGGCATCTTCGCTGCCAGCGCCGCCCTCGGCAATGTGGTGAAAAACGACATTGACGAGCTGAAACCCCTTGAAATCCTAGGCTTTAATCATATTCCTAATACAAAATCCAATATCATGTCAAACAGCGTATTGCACAAAGCTGATACCCGTGGCAACGCCAACCACGGCTGGCTGCAGAGTTACCATACTTTTAGCTTCGCAAATTATTACAACCCGGAGCGCATGCACTTTGGCGTGCTGCGGGTGCTCAACGACGACACCGTTCAGGGTGGCATGGGCTTCGGTACCCACCCGCACGACAATATGGAAATCATCTCCATCCCGCTGGAAGGCGACCTGGAGCACAAGGACAGCATGGGCAACGTGGCCGTCATTCGCAACGGTGACGTGCAGGTGATGAGCGCCGGCACGGGCATCCAACACAGCGAGAAGAACAAAAACGGCCAGCAAGCCGTGAAGTTTCTGCAAATCTGGGTGTTCCCCAACAAGCGGAACGTCGAGCCTCGCTACGACCAAATCACCCTCGACCCAGCCGACCGCAAGAACAAGCTCCAGCAAATCCTATCGCCTAACCCCAACGATGCGGGCGTGTGGATTCACCAAGACGCTTGGTTCCACCTGTCGGAACTGGACAAAGGCAAAAACATCGAATACAAGATTAAAAAGGCGGGCAACGGCGTCTATGCCTTCGTCCTTAGCGGCGACGTGACCATCAACGGCCAAGCCCTCAGCCGCCGGGACGGCCTCGGCATCTGGGACGTGAACGAGTTACAAATCGAAGCTGATTCCCATGCAGAACTACTGCTGATGGAAGTGCCGATGAACGTGTAGCATCGCAACAATCAAACAATCATAACAATTTAACAATCAACGAAATGTCAAAAACAACATGGGCGCTCGACCCAGCGCATTCCGAAATCCAGTTCAAGGTAAAACACATGATGATTGCCACGGTGACGGGCAAGTTCGACCGCTTCAACGTGGAAGTGGCCGCCGAAGGCGAAGATTTCAGCAACGCCGACATCAGTTTTTCTGCGGAAACCGCTTCCGTAAACACGGGCAGCGAGCAGCGGGACGGCCACCTGCAAAGCCCCGATTTTTTCGATGCGGCTACTTATCCGAACCTCAGCTTCAAGGCCACTTCCTATGACGCCGCCAGCGGCGAACTCAAGGGCGACCTGACCATCAAGGACACGACCAAGCCCGTGACCTTGGAGGCAGAGTTCGGCGGCATCGGCAAGGATCCTTGGGGCAATACCAAGGCGGGCTTCACCCTCTCCGGCAAAATCAACCGCAAGGAATGGGGCCTGAACTGGAACGCTGCCCTGGAAACGGGAGGTGTGCTGGTGAGCGAAGACGTGCGGCTTTTGGGCGAAATTCAGTTGGTGAAAGCCGCCTGATATTGGGCGAATGGTGGCGCAGTGCTACATTGCGCCATCATTCATCCAATCGCCTGAAAATCATGGACAAAGACATCACCAAGCACTACACCAACGGCGAAGTTACCATCGTCTGGAAACCCGCCACCTGCATCCATTCCACCATCTGCTGGAGACACGCCACGGGCCTGCCCGAAGTCTTCAACCCGAGGGAGCGCCCTTGGATAAAACCCGAAGCCGCCAGCACCGAGCGCATCATCGAGCAGGTGCAAAAATGCCCCAGCGGGGCGCTGACTTTTTACCTAAACAATGAGGAAAACGCCCCGGTGGATGTGGCCACCGAAACCAAGATAGAGGCAATGCCTAACGGCCCGCTGTTGGTCTATGGCAATATCATCGTGAAACGCCCCGACGGCTCGGAGGAGAACAAAAGCAAGGTGACGGCGTTCTGTCGGTGTGGCCAATCGAAGAATAAGCCATATTGTGATGGGAGCCATATTCCCGCAAAATTCGAGGGCTGATGGTCGGTTGCGGTATGAAGCGAAAATGTTGTGCCCTTGTGTTTTTTGGTTTTGCCTGCCCGTTTGCTTTGCTTGCGCAATTGGGCACTTGGAACGTGCTGCACCTGCGTTGGCAGCAGAGCGACAATTTGGCCTTTTTTGGCGAGGCGCAATTGCGCAGCCTTTCATTTTACGATGAATTCCACTACCACGAGTTCAAGGGCGGGGTGAACTACAAGCTAAGCGCCAATTTTTCCCTAACGAGCGGTTTTGGGCGCTACGATACCTACATGGCGGGTAGCAGTTTCCGCACCCCCAAGTCCAACGAAGAGCTGAGGACATGGCTGGAGCTGGGCATGAGGAACACCTTGGGCAAAGTCAACTTCGAGCACCGCTACCGGGCCGAGCAGCGCTTCACCAGCCGGGGCTTCCGCAATCGGTTTCGTTACCGATTGAGCATTACAGTGCCAGTCGTTTCCTTCGGTAAAAAGGGCTACGAACTTTTTGCATCCGCTTGGAACGAGGTATTCCTGACCAACAAAGCGCCTTATTTTGAGCGCAACCGATTTTTTCTGGGCGCCATCCTGCGGCAGGGCAAGTTAGCAGGGGGGTGGAAAAATTTTCAATTTTTCCAATAAAACACCCCCAAAATGCGGGAGGAGGTAGAAAAAATGAAATTTTTTCTACCTCCTCCCGCACCCTCCTAAATTGTTACAAACAATTCACCAACAATGATTAGCGAAACAATCAAACTGGCCAACCCCGAACGCCCCATCCACGACCTCATCCGTTCCCGCTGGAGCGCCCGGTCTTTCTCCGAAAAGGCCATTGCGCAATCCGATTTGGAAACCATCCTCGAAGCCGCCTCTTGGGCGTTCAGCGCCAACAACAGCCAGCCTTGGCACTATATTTATGCTCACCATGCCGACACGGAGGCTTTCCAGAAAATATGGTCGTGCCTCATGCCCGGCAACCAGCCTTGGTGCGCCAACGCCGCCGTGCTCATCGTCAGTTGCATCCATAAGGTGAACGAAAGCGGCAAGCCCAACAACTGGGCCATGCACGACCTCGGCGCCGCCAATGCCACGCTCATGCTCCAGGCCACGGCGATGGGTCTCCACGGCCACCCGATGGCGGGCTTCGACAAGGCGAAAACCATCGAGACATTCAACATCAATGCGGATATATTGGAGCCAGTTGCCTTTCTCGCCCTTGGCTACTTGGACGAGGCGGAGAAACTGGAAGAGCCTTTCAAGACGAGGGAACTGACGCCACGGAGCAGGAAGGGGGTATCGGAGATTTCGGAGCGGCTGGGGTAGTGTTCATATCGGCAAATCCCCGCCCCCACTCGCCACATCCCCATTCCTTTTCAAACCCGCCAACACCATCCGCAGCACCCCATAATCGTATTTCTCCCCAAAATGCTCCTTCGCCGGCTGCGTCCCCGTGGACTGGGTTTCGATGAAAAAAGCGCTGATTTCTTCCACCTGCTCCTTGGGCAGCACCTCGTAGATGTCCAATTCACCCGACGTGATGAACTGCGTCAGGTGCGATTCAATAGTGCCCCGCACAAAGCCCCGCTCCAAGGCAATCTGGTCAATCGTCTTGCCCGCTTTCAGCATGTCGAGGCTTACCCGCTTGGTGTCGGGTTTGGGCGGTTTGGGCGGTTCGGCGGCGGCGAGTAGGTTCACGGCGAGGTGCTTTTCCTTGCAATAGGCTTCGATGATGCCGACGATGGCCGCCCCGAACAGTTTCACCTTCACCTCCCCGATGCCCTTGATGCGGCGCAGGTTGGCGGTGTCCGTGGGCAGGTAGGTTACGAGTTCCCGCACGGCGCTAGTGGGCAGCACGCCCCAGCCTTCCACGCCGTTGTCGGCGGCGGTTTCGTCCCGCCAGCGCATCAGCAGGTTGAACAGGGCGGGGTGCGGCACGTCCCGTGGGGCGCTGCTGCTTGGGCTGGCCGTGGTGTTGGCTTTTTGCTTCGCAAAATCGAGTTCGGAATCGGCCTTGGTGCGCACGTAGGCGGTGGCCGAAAAGCCGTCCACGCATTTTGCGAAGCAGGCATTTTTGATGAAAAGCTCTTTTTGTAGCGCCTCCAACTGCTCCACGGCCTGCTTTTTCACGGCCTTGTTGTCGGTCAACGTCGGGATGGCCTTGGCCTCCACCAGCAGTTCGCCGATTTTCTCCACGAAATAGCCGCCCGCTTTTTTCAAGCGTTCTTGCAATGCTTCGTTGGCCTCCGGCATGGCTTGTTGCGCAAAATACTGGTTCAGCGATGGGCCAAATTTCTCCGCCATTTCAAAGACCTCGGCCCGTGCCTTGTCCGCCAGCGCCCGAAGTTGGTGCAGGGCAGGTGTTCCCAGCGTGTTCTCGTGCTCCTTGTAGGTGCGGTGCAGTTGGTCGAAGTTGGCCTGTTGCAGTTGTGCCTCGTTGGGGGCGTTGCGCTCGGCCTCCTCGGTGTAGTTCTTCACCACCGAATCGGTCTTCACCGCCGACCAGCCGATTTTTGTGCGCAGCACGATGCCCTCGAAACTCTTGCAGCGGCTCAGTGCCACATAGACCTGCCCGTGCGCAAAGGCCGCCTGCGCACCTCCTTCGTCTTTTCGTTGAGGCTGTACTTCACGTTCTGCCATTCCACGGGCGTCACGATTATGTCCTGCGGCTCGTTGGGGCAGCGCACATGGATTTCGCCGTCGGCGAACTTCGTTACCTGCCCTATTTTTCCATTGTAAAACCGCTTCTCTGGCTGGATGTCGTTCTTCACGAACATGACCTGCGACCCGATTTTGAACTCCAGTGTCTCGTCCGTCGGGTAGCTGAACTGTGGGAAATCGTTCTCGATTTTTGCCTTGAAAAGGTGCAGCGTACCGGGTAGGGCGGCCAGCCGGGTGGCGTTGATGTCGTGCGCCACGGCGTTGGTGGCCGTGAGGGTGATGTAGGCGTCCTCCTCCCGTGGCTGGAAGTTTGGGATGTAGCGGCTGTTGAGGGTTTCCATCACCTCGTTGTCCATCTGGTTGTCCCGCACCTTGTTCAGCAGGTGGATGAAATGCTCGTCGCTTTGGCGGTAGATATGCTTGAGTTCGATGCTGACGGGGTCGGTTTTGCGCAGCTCCAAACTGCCGAAGAAATACGGCGTGTCGTAGTGCTGGCGCAACAGGTCCCATTCTTCCTGCTTCACCACGGGCGGCAGTTGGTGCAGGTCGCCGATCATGAGCAACTGCACCCCGCCGAAGGGCCGGGCGTGGTCACGGTAGCGGCGCAGCACCTCGTCAATGGCGTCGAGGAGGTCGGCCCGCACCATGCTGATTTCGTCAATCACGAGCAGGTCGAGGCTGCGCATGAGGCTGATTTTTTGGCCGGAAAAGCGGCGCTGCTGGTTGGCCTCGCTGCGGCTGGCGCCGGGCAGGTGCAGCCCGAACGGCAGTTGGAAAAACGAGTGGATGGTCATGCCCCCGGCGTTGATGGCAGCTACCCCGGTGGGTGCCACGATGACCATGCGCTTGTGGCCTTCGGTCTTGAGTTGGTGCAGGAAAGTGGTCTTGCCGGTGCCCGCCTTCCCGGTCAGGAAGATGTTTTTGTTCGTGTTGCGAACATAGTCGAAGGCAAGTTCGAGTTGAGGGTTGGATTGAAAGGTCATGTGTTTATCCCATAGTTTGTTGTACGAATGGGTCAAATATAGCGCACTAAGCTTGATTCAAAAAGCCCTTGCGAGGGTTGCCGAAAGAATAATGTTCGAGGATTGCGAGTTTTTTAATAAAAATCAGAAAATACTGGCCTTTTTCTGTGAAAACTTACATTTTTGGTCTGATATTTTCTGCTAATATTTTAGGACTTTCTGGGTATTGGAAGCCCGTTTTTTCTCTCAACCCAAACCACAAATACCTTGAAAAAGCAGCATCTCTACTCCATGCCGCTGGCCGAGCTAACGGGCCAGCACGAATCACGGCAACTCTTTGCCGCCCTCCTACGCATTGTAGGCCCGCACCGCTTGGCACTTGCGCTCGAAATCATGGGCAACACCTACGAGGCAGCAGCGGCCCAGCCTTGGTTTCGGCTTCCGTCCAGCCCGATGGCCTTCCTCTTGAGCATTGCGCAGCAAAAAACGCTGGAGGCCGTGCGTCTTCAAAACCTGACGGGCCGGTTGTCGAGGGAGGTGAATTTTGAAACCGAAGCCGGAAAGCCCTTGGAGCTTATTTTTCAAGCAATTTTTGAGGAAAACAAGTTGGGGGAGAGCCGCCTTTCCCTGCTTTTCGCCTGTTGCCACCCTGCATTGCCGCTGCCGCTGCGCATGGCGCTGGTGCTCAAGGCCAATTTCACTTTTTCTGAAAAAGACGTCCAGCATTTCAGGCACAGCGAAGACCTCTCGCTGCTGAAGGAACTCGATGCCGCGCCGGAGCTGCTGCTGCAACATGGCATCCAGTGCGTCATGCCCACGCCGGGGCAGTTCCAGCCCCGATTTGCAGCAGTGCTGGAGACCATCCGGGCCTTGTTCATGGAGGGGTACGAACATTCGGAGCGCACGATTTACGCCCGCCGAAGCTTTTGCGACACGGCCTTCCAAGCGGGCAGCCTGCTGCTGGAACACCCAGCGACCACGCTTCCCACGGCTCATGCGCTCATGTCGGTGCTGTGCCTTTTTTCCGCCCGGTTCGAGCCTCGGCGGGGCAGGCCGCCTTCTTTTTTGTTTTTGGATGAAAAAAACCGGGCAAAATGGAACCCCCTGCTCATTGACCAAGGCGTGGCCTACTACGAGCGGGCGGGCGACCCCAACGACCCCGACGAGTACCTGCTGCTGGCCCGTGTGCTGATGGAGCACACACTGGCCCCGCATCCCCGCTTCACCAACTGGGAGCGCATTCTCGAACACCTGCTTTTGTTGCTGGAAATCAGCCCGTCGTACCATTACCACCTCTGCTACGCCTATGCCTTGGCGAAGCTGCAACAGGCCGAAGGGGCGATTCACCACCTGTTCGGTGTGCCCGGCTTTGCCGACCACCTGCCGGAAGACTGGCTAACGAATGCCCTTGTCGGCGATTTTTACCGCCAAGCGAAAAACCTGCGGGAGTGCGCCCGCTACTACCAAGTTGCGCAGCAAAAAGCCCCGACGATGGCGCTGAAAAAGCTGATTCACCGCAAGATGCTGGCGCTGACCTCGACGAAGGGCGGTAAGAAAAAAAAGAAATGGTGAGGGTTCCGAAGCCCGTTTAGGCCACTTGTTCGATTAAGATGTTTTCTCCTCGAAAAGGAAAGGTCTCGCCTGCCTTCCGCCCCGCCAGTGCAGCCCCGATGGGCGATGCCATTGACACCAAGAAATACAGCTCGCCATCCAGTTCCACCTTCCCGGCGCTGATGGCGATGAAATAGTTGCCCTGCACGGTCTTCACCAGGCTGCCTTCGCCGATATTGGGCGACGGCTCGTCCAAGCTGATTCTTTCCAAAACATGCTGTAATTGCTGGACTTCGGCCAGCTGCCGGGAGAGTTTTTCCTGTTCGAGCTGCATCATGGCCCGGCCCGTCTCGTGCTTGTCGCCTGCCGAGCTTTTGGTCTCTTCGTCCAGCGATTGCTGGATGTCCTGCATGGCCAGGGCGATGGTGCCGTGGCGCTGGGCGACGTACTGGTGGCAGTGTTGGAGCAGGAGTGCTTTGCGTTGCATGTGCAAATTGAAGTCAGGGTAAATATTGGCGTTTTGCGAAGCGAAAAAAGCCGCTGCTACTCGTACCGCAGCGCCTCAATCGGGTCAAGGTTCGACGCCTTCATGGCAGGGTAAATGCCGGAGCCAAGCCCTACCGCAGTGCAGACGATGATGGCCATGATAATCCAGTTCCAAGGCATGACGAAGTTGCCGCCCATGGCCGCCGTGACGAGGAAGCCCGCCCCGATGCCGAGCAGGATGCCCACCACGCCGCCCATCTGGCAGATGACCACGGCCTCGGTGAGGAACTGCCAGAGGATGTTCTTTCGGGTGGCGCCGAGCGACTTGCTGATGCCGATTTCACGGGTGCGCTCCGTCACCGACACGAGCATGATGTTCATCAGGCCGATGGCAGCGCCGAGCAGGGTCATCAGGGCGATGGCCACGGCACTGGCCCGCAGGTTGGTGGTGTTTTCCTTGATGATGGACACGAGGCTGTCGCTCTTGAAGATTTCAAAATCGTTGTCCTGGATGGCCATGAGCCTGCGCACACTGCGGAACACGCCGATGCTGTAAGATTCGGCTTGGTCCATCTGGGTGGCGTCGTTGAGCGTGACCATCACGTTGTAGTTCTGCCCGGCGTTGGCGTAGTAGCGCTTGCCGTCGAGCAGCGGGATGAGCACGACCCGGTCTTCGTTCTGGTTCATGGCCGAGCCTTTGGATTTCATGATGCCCACTACCCTGAACTGCAGGTTGCCTACGGCAATGGTGCTGTTCAGCGCCTTTTCGGCCTTGCCGTTGAAGAGGGAAGTGACCAAGTCGGAGCCGATGACGGCCTTGTTGCCACCGTTGTTGATTTCCTGTTGGGTGAAAATGCGGCCCATTTCCAGCTCGAAGCCCTTGGCCTCGATGTAGTTTTCGTCAATGGCCACCACCGATACGATGGGGCTGGTCTTCTCCTCGCCATGCTTCACCGTGGCGTTGCCGGTGCAGTCCACCGAAACAGAGACCCTGGCGGGAAAATCGAAGCGCTCCTTGAACTCCAGCGCCTGCTTGAGCGAGATGGGTTCGCCCCGTTTTTGCCGCCGCCCACCGTCGGAGCCGTTCAGTTCCTCGCCCCTGGGGTGGATGGTGAACGAATTGGCACCGAGGCCGGAGAAATTGTCGTTCAGCGAAAAAACCATGTTGTCAATGGCTGTCAGGATGCCCACCAAGGCCATGATGCCGATGGCGATAATCATCAGGGTGAGGAAAGCCCGCAGCATGTTGTTGCGCACTGACTGGAAGGCAATCTTTAAAATTTCCGTGTACTTCATGGTAGATTTTCGTTAGCGAGCGCTGAAATTACGGCTACATTTTTCCCCAGCATCATTTTCATAGATGAAATTCGTTTTTTGACCGCCGACCGTTAGCCCTGAGCCGTCCACCGTCGGCTGTCTGGTGGTATTTGACTATGTTTGCAGGAGTCATTTTTGTGAAAAAAAGCGGGGATTACGCCTAAATGGTGCTTGACTTCCCTTAATTTGCGCAGCAAAACTGGCGCAAGCCCGTCCCCTGTTTTTACTCAAAATCATTTTATCCTGAAAAAGATGGTCATCAATCTGAACGACAAAAACAGCTTGGCAAACCGCTTCGTGGCCGAGCTGCGCGACGTGGCCGTGCAGGGCGACCGGCTGCGCTTCCGGCGCAACTTGGAGCGCCTCGGCGAGGTCATGGCCTACGAAATCAGCCAAAAACTCCGGTACGAGCCACGGGAAGTGGAGACGCCGCTGGGCATCGCCAAGGTGAACCTGCCCGCCGAGCGCATCGTGCTGGCGACCATCCTGCGGGCGGGCATGCCCATGCACCAGGGCATGTTGGGCTACTTCGACGATGCCGAGAACGCCTTCATCTCCGCCTACCGCAAGCACCACAAAGACGGCAGCTTCGAGATTGCCGTGGAGTACGTCTCCTGCCCCGACCTCAACGGCTGCGTGCTCATCCTCTGCGACCCGATGCTGGCCACGGGCGCATCGGTGGGCGTGGCGGTGGAGGCGCTCCGCAAATACGGGCAGCCCTCGCAGTTGCACATCGCCACGGCCATTGCCTCACGGGAGGGGCTGGACTACCTGCGGCGGGTGCTGCCTGCGGCGAACGTCTGGGCAGGCGCCATTGACGAGGAACTGACGGCCAAATCGTACATCGTGCCGGGCCTCGGCGATGCGGGCGA
>JALOMF010000315.1 GCA_025455635.1 Saprospiraceae bacterium
ATTCCGCTTGCGCAAAGCCGGTTCACCGTCTCGCCCGGTACGGTCACGGGCAGCCCGGCCAGCAGGGCGGCCATGCGGGCCACGTTGCGGTTGTCTTCGCCTGCTTGGTTGGCGCAGCCAAGTATAACATCGGCGTAAGCATCGAGTGGAATGGAAGGGTGGCGGGCTACCAGCGCAGCGATGACGTGGGCGGCCAAGTCGTCGGCCCGGACGGGGGAAAGGCTCCCTTGAAAACTGGCAACTGGGCTGCGGATGGCGTCAATGATGAAGGCGTTTGGCATAAAATGGTCAGGATTGAAAATTGATTTGAAGCTGCGAAGATGCGAGGATTTGAGGATTTGACGCAGTGCCCATCAAATCCTCGCAGCTTCGAGTAATCAAATCTTCACCTTCAATCCCATCCTGATTTCCACTTCCTGGTTGGCAAATGCCTTGACGCTCTGCTGGCCTTGGTTGGAGGTGGAGAAAAATGCGTGGAGGGCCAGTTTTTTCGCATTGCGGATATTGTCGAAGCGGGCGGCATCGAAGTCAATAAGCGTGGTGGTGGTCTGCTGGCCCGTCACGATGCCGCTGCCATTTACGGGCGCAGCCTCAATGGGGTAGCCGATGCCGTTGAACAGCGAATCGAGCACGGCCCCGTTTTCACCGATAAAATAGGCTTGGGTGCTGATGCCGAGGGGCATGTTGTTGTCGGCCACCATCTTGAATTCCACGGCCTGCACCTCGTTGAAGTCGCTGAAGTCGAGGTCAAAGGTATCAATAGCGCCGAAGCCACTGGCCCGGCCATGCAGCGGGAGGTCCACCTCCACCTGTACCCGGTAAAAGCTGCTGTCGGTGATGAAGCCCCGCTGGTCGGTGACGCTATCGGGGTTGGCGATGGCGTCCACCTTGTAGTCGAGGCCGATGGGCCGTGAGCCGAGCACGTCTTCGATATTGGAATTGTTAGCGTCGAAGGTGAAGGTCATGTTTTTCGATTGGCCAGCTTCGGCGATGGTCGGGTACTCGAAGTCAATGCCTGTTTCGCTGATAAATTCACTTTCGAGGGGGATGCGCTGCCCATCGGCGGTGATGATGTCGAAGATTTCGATGGAAGAGCGGGTGGGCATCCCGAAGGAGTTTTCGATGTGGATTTGGATGATGGGGTCCTCAAAAAACACATCGCCCTGAATCCAGTTCTCGAAGAACTCGATGTTGATGCTGTCCCGCACGCCCTTGTTCTTGAAGTTGCCGAGGTATCCTTCGATGTAGGAAAACTTGACGTTGGTATTGTTCAGGGCAACCTCGTTGGGGGCCAGGTGCAGCGTGTCGCCATTGGCCTTGAGCGCCACGTAGCTGATGTGGATTTCGTCGTTCACGGGCCTTAGCTCATAGCCTTCGACGGGCACGGCGTCGGCTGGGTCGGTGGTCGGTATTTTGACGCCGCCAAAAGTGATGCCTACAGGCGACATGAACTGCCGGTGGATGGTGAGCGGCTGCCCGTTTTTGGTGGCTTCGTGGAGTATCAAGGTGAAATCCACCAAGCCTTCGTAGTCGGAGTAAATGCCAGCGTTGACCGTGCCGCTGCTGTACCTGGCATAGTCCACCTTCAGTTGGGTTTCTACGGTATCGAAGCTCAAGGTGAAGTAGTTGGTGTCCAATGGGATGACGGGGGGCAGCGAAGTATAAATGGCCTGAAAGAACTCATCGGCGTTTTGCGAGAGCACGTCGCCCTTGTACCGCAGGTGGATGACACTGTCCGGGGTGATTTCCACGAAGGTGTAGTCGTCGAAGTTCTCGAGAATATCTTCGATGGAGGTTCGTGCTTTCAGCAGCGGCACGGCAAATTCGGCATCGCCAGACTCAATGCCAATGCCATCCAATTCATCGGCCTGCTTGCAGCCAAACACTCCAGCAAGGAGCATCAGCGCTAAAAAAACTAGCTTGGGAAACTTCATCAATCAGGATTTATTTGAACCGAATAGGAAAGCGAGGCTTGCAAATTTACGCTAAAATCGCTTCCACTGTGCCGCTACACACATTTACGACAACCGGATTGCAAAGGTTGGGTTCGCATCGGCCATGCTAGGAGGTGGAGTTGGGCTTTTTTACACAAAAGGCAGGCTTAGAGCATCGGCTCGGCTTTGTAGTTTTTTTTATTCTTAAATTTATGATAAACAGCTGTTTACAAGCAGTTCACAAGCCGACCTGACATTTGTTCTCATATTTTAAAAACCGCCCATTTCAAATAAAGCATTCGATGAAAAAAGCCATTGACATTGCCATAATTTCTGACGTACACCTCGGCACCTACGGCTGCCATGCGAAGGAGCTGCTCAACTACCTCAAGCGCATCAAGCCCGCCGTGCTCGTTCTGAACGGCGACTTCATTGACATGTGGCAGTTCAACAAGCGCTATTTCCCGAAGGAACACATCCAGGTCATACAGCGGGTGATGAAAATGGCTGCCAGCGGCACCAAGGTTTACTACATCACCGGCAACCACGACGACGCCCTGCGCCGATTTTCCGACTTCTCGATGGGCAATATCCACCTGCGGGACAAGCTCGTGCTGCAGCTCAACGGCGAAAAGCACTGGATTTTCCACGGCGATGTCTTCGACCTTTTCATCCAGTACTCACCATTTATTTCAAAAATGGGCGGCCACGGCTACGACTGGCTCATCCGCATCAACCGACTGATAAACACCGTCCGGGCAAGGTTCGGCAAGTCCCGCATGTCGTTTGCCGGGAGGGTGAAAGACCGGGTGAAGGAAGCCGTGAAGTTCGTCAGCGATTTCGAGGAGACGGCCATCAGGCTGGCGGGCGAGCAGGGCTACGACTACGTGATTTGCGGCCATATCCACAAGCCGCAGCTGCGCAAATCGGGCAGCGTGTGCTACATGAACTCCGGCGACTGGGTCGAGAACCTGACGGCGCTCGAACACGCCCACGGCCGCTGGAGCCTGTACGAGTACGATGAAATGGATTATGAAATGTCCAACCCAAAGCTCAGGGTGAAGGAGGACTCCATCGAGGAGGAGGAGCCAGACATGAGCACGGAAGTCGTGCTGGCCAATATCCTGCGAGACGTCAACTTCTCCGAAAACGGCAGGGCCTCCGCAGCCTAGTTCACCCCGTCGCCCCGCAGCCGCCTGTACCGCTTTCGGGCCTCGATGGAGAAGGTGCTGCTGGAATAGTCCAAGAAGATTTTCTCGTATAGCTCCATCGCCTTGGCCGTGTCGGTGAGCTGCTGCTCGTAGATTTCGGCCATCTCAAAAAGGGCATTGTCCGCCCTGATTTCCTCCGGGTATTTCTCCACGATTTGCTGGTAGAGCGCAATGGCTTGGTCGAGGTTGCGCTGCTTGGCATGTACTTTTGCCCTTGCGTAAAGCACGTCGTCTTCGAGCGAGTGCTTGGGGAAGAGCGACAGGATGGAGTCCAGTTTGACGAAGGCTTCGCCAAAACGGTTTTGGAACGTGAGCAGGTCGGCGTTGGCGTAGAGGCGCAGGGCCGTGTCGGTGGTGTCGAGGCCGAGGTTGTCCATGATGAACACCGAGAGGTCGAGGGCGTCGTTGGCGATGAGCTTCGAGGTGCTCGATTTGAGCACGTCGAACTGGGCCTGCGCCCACTGAAAGTCGCCGTTGTAGTACGACAGCTTGGCGTTGCGGAAGCGGGCCTCGTGGCCGAGCAGGTCTTCGTTGAAGTCCTTGTCCACCTGCGAATAGAGCAGGGTACTTTCCCAGATTTCATCTTTCATCAGGTAAAAATCGCCGAGGCTCAACTTGCCTTGCGCCTGCACCCGTGCATCAATGCCGGGGTAGGCAATCATCTCGTTGAGCAGGGCGATGGCCTTGTCGAGGTCGTTGAGGTAAAACGCCTCCAAATCGGCCAGCTCTGCCACGATGCTGGCGGTCACCTTGCTGCGGCCCGATTCTGCGAGGAAATCCTCGTAGGCTTTTTCCACCACCCGCAGCTCAGGCTCGGTATAGCTGAAGCCTTCCACAAGCTTTAGCCTGCGTGAGCGCAGCGACTCCCGCTTTGAATCCATGTAAAACGGCGAGGCAAAGCCGAGGTCGGCTACGATGAAATCGTAGGCGGCCACGGCGGCATCGTAGTCACGGTCGTTGAAGGCGGTGGTGGCCAATTGGAAGATGCGGGCACCGTTCTCGTTGAGGCGGCGGTCAAGGGCCTTGGCCTGGCGCAGGGCGTTCTTGTAGTCCTTGGTCTGGATGAACACCCATTGCAGCAGCTCGGTGTAGTGGTAGGCATCGGGGGTCTTTTGGATGCGGTCGTAGAGCTGGGCTTGCAGTTCGGCGTAGTCGTCGGGAGTGGTCACGTTGCGCTGGAGCTGGCTTTTCACGTTGTTGAGCCGCTCTGGGTACGAGGCGATGCTGTTGAGGTAGTTTTCGAGCATCTTGGGCACGTCGCCCTTGCGGCGGTACAGCTCGGCGAGATTGAAGGAGAATACTTCATTGTCTTTCAGCATTTGGCCGCCCGCCTCATAGGTCTGGATGGCGAGGTCGTACTTGGTCAGGTTGGAGAAGGCCCCGGCCAGCCTCGTAATCTGGTACTGGTCGGCGGGCATTTTCTTGATGGCCTTTTCGTATTGCTCCTTGGCCTTGTCTTCTTGGAACTGCCGCTCGTAAAGGTTGCCGTAAGTGACGTAGAGGCGGATGTTGTTGGGGTCGTCCTTCAGCTCCTTTTTCAGGGCGCTCTCCACCTCGTCGAAGCGCTCGGAAGCCAACATGCACTCGATATAGCGGTCGAAGTAAAAGTCGTTTTTGTTGTTCTGCACATACAACTTCTCGTACAGCACAGCGGCCTTCTCGAACTCGCCGTCTTGGTAGTACTGCTGGGCCAGCTTCGAGTCTTGGGCAGACGTTAGCGATGGCATGAGTGCCAACATTGCGAAAAGAAGGAAAATCCGCATGATGATGTTTGATATTTGGTACATGATAAAACAGGCTTTTGCCTTCGCAGAGAACGCAATTTCCATGCAAAAGTTGTTGGGGGCGCTAGCTAGGGGCATGAGTCTCTAAATACCCAACGCACTTCGTTTCCCCTGAAAACCCATGCTTGCGGTAATCCCAACTTTGCTGAAATGCTGTACCATGCCGCCATAATAGGTGGTGATTCCATTGGTGACGGTTGCACGGCCAACGGCCAGATTGCCCCGTGTATAATTGAAAACCATGCCGAGGCTGAAATACACCCGTTTATGCGTGTGCAGCATAAGTTGTGGGCTGTACTCCACGCCGAATAGCAGCTTATTATGCCCATAACTGTCTTGGAAATCCCCTTCGAGTATGCGGTGTGAGCCTGGATTTACCGTCAAATCATAGGAGCTGGCATATTTTTCAATGGGTTGGACGGCAGAAAGCGAGAAATGGTGCTGCAGCTTCTTTTTGCCTAAATCATGCTTATAGGCAAGCCCTATGTTTTGTATAAGGTACCGGCCTATATCG
>JALOMF010000316.1 GCA_025455635.1 Saprospiraceae bacterium
GAGGGTAACGGTGCTCGTGTCCATGCTCGCCCGGTAGGGGTTCAGCCATGCGTGGAACTCCAGGTTGCGCTCATGCGCTGCCTGCACCATGAAGTCGAGCGGGTCGAAGCCATCTTCGGGGGCCTTGCCTTGTTTGCCAGTCAGGTACTTCGACCAGGGCGAGATTTTGGAACGGTAAAACGCATCGCCCGCTGGCCTGACCTGCGCCAAAACGGCGTTGAAGCCAGCTTCCTGCAATAAGTCAACCGTTTCAATCCATTCGTTCATGAAGCGCTCCTTGCTCAGTCCCTGCGCCGACGGGAAGTCAATATTGGCGACCGTGGCGACCCAAGCTCCCCGGAACTCCCTTTTGGGTGGAGTGGTTTGGCCCCCGGCCAATGCGTGGAAAGTGAAGATGGCGGTACAGACTAGCAACGCCCGAATGGCTTTTCTCATGGCAAAATTGTTTGTTTCAATTTGATACAAAATCAAGCCACAAAGCTAATGAAAGGATGCAGGAAAGCAATGTTTTGGCCACGCTACAGCCAAAATCCCTACTCATCATCCTCATCCGACAACTCCATTTTTGCGCCAGCCAACTCGCTCAGGGCATGTCGGTCGCCAATTTTTTTTGCTACCTCCATGCCGGATTTGTAGGCCATGAGCGCTTGTTCAGGCTCCCCGTTTTTCTCCAAGAGCTTGCCCAAATGATAGTAAGTGCCCACGTAGTCGGGCGAGGTGGTCACGATTTTTTGATAAAATTCTAGGGCAGTGGCAGTGTTCCCCAGCTTTTCATGTTCTTTGGCTACCGCAAACAACAAGAAGGCATCGTCGGGACTGGCCGACAGAAAATCTAGCAATTGCTGGAGGCGGGGGGAGGTATGCATTGTTGGATTGTTAAATTGCTTGATTGTTTGATTGTTTGATTGTTTGATTGTTTGATTGTTTGATTGTCTGATTGTTGATGTTTTGCGGGCAACAATTCAACAATGATAACAATAAAACAATCAATTCACCCCATGTCCTTCATGGTCAGTTGAATGCGTTTGCGTTTCATATCCACTTCCACCACCCGCACGTTCACCTCTTGGCTGAGGAAAACCACGTCGGCGGGGTTGCGGACGTATTTGTTGGAGAGTTGTGAAATATGGACGAGGCCATCCTGTTTCACCCCAATGTCCACGAAGGCACCGAAGGCGGTCACATTGGTGATGATGCCGGGCAATACCATGCCCACGGTCAGGTCTTCGATGCTGCGCACGTTGGCGAAGGAGAACGCCTTGGCCTCGCCACGGGGGTCGAGGCCGGGCTTTTCCAGCTCCTTCATGATGTCGGTGAGAGTGGGCAAACCGACCTGCTCGGTCACGTACTTGTTGAGGTCAATTTTCTTGCGAAGGTGTGGGTCGGCGATGAGTTCGGGTACTTTCACGCCCAGGTCCTTGGCCATTTTCTCCACGATTCCATAGCTTTCGGGGTGTACGGCGGTATTGTCGAGCGGATTGGCAGCGCCCCTGATTCGGAGGAAGCCAGCGCATTGCTCGTAGGCTTTGTCGCCCATGCGGGCCACTTTTTTCAACTGTTGTCGGCTCTCGAACTGGCCATTCTCGGTACGGAATTTCACGATGTTTTGCGCCAGCGAAGGCCCAAGTCCCGATACGTAGGTGAGCAAGTGCTTGCTGGCCGTGTTGAGGTTGATGCCGACCGAGTTCACGCAGCTCTCCACCGTGCGGTCGAGGCTTTCCTTGAGCTTGACCTGGTTCACATCGTGCTGGTATTGCCCCACGCCGATGTTTTTGGGGTCGAGTTTCACAAGCTCTGCCAAGGGGTCCATCAGCCTGCGACCGATGGAAATAGCGCCCCTGATGGTCAAGTCCAAATCAGGAAACTCCTCCCGTGCGACTTCCGACGCTGAGTAAATGGAAGCGCCTGCCTCGCTCACTTGGAAGATATTTACTGGGTGGCTGAACACGATGTCCTTGCAAAAGTCCATGGTCTCCCTGCCTGCCGTGCCGTTGCCGATGGCGATGGCTGCGATGCGGTGCTTTTCCACATTGTCCTGTAGGATGCGGCGGGCCATGTACTCGTCGGAATTGGGTGGGTGCGGGTAGATGGTCGTATTGTGAATCAGGTCGCCGAACTCGTTGAGCATGACCACCTTGCAGCCAGTGCGGAAGCCGGGGTCAATGCCCATCACCCGGTGTGGGCCAAGCGGGGCAGCCAGCAGCAATTGGCGGAGGTTGTCCACGAAAATATTGATGGCCTCTGCGTCCGCTTTCTCCTTGGCTTCGGTCCGAAATTCCGTCTCGATGCTTGGGCCGAGCAATCGGTCGTAGCTGTCGTGGAGGGCTTCTTTCACTTGCTTGGTGGCCTCTCCGGTGCCTCGGAGCAATTGCTGTTCGAGGCGGTAGAGCAGTTCTTCGCTGTCAGGCTCGATGTTGATTCTCAAAAAGCCTTCGTCCTCCCCACGCCGCATGGCCAGCAGTCGGTGGGAGGGGCAGTTTTTCAGGGGTTCGGAGAAGGCGAAATAGTCTTGGTACTTGGCCGCTTCCTCCTCTTTTCCCCGCACGAGTTTTGAGCTGATTTGCGCCCCTTTTCTGAAGGCAAAACGGACTTTTTGGCGCACCTGCTCATCCTCCGAAATCCACTCGGCGATGATGTCACGGGCACCTTGCAGGGCGGCTTCTACGTCAGGCACCTCGTCGTTGAGGTAGGCTTTCGCAAGTTGCTCGGCGTCCTGTTTTTTTTGTTCAAAAATGGCGGTGGCCAAAGGTTCCAAGCCTTTTTCACGGGCCATGGTAGCCCTGGTTTTGCGCTTGGGCTTGTAGGGCAAATAGATGTCTTCCAGCTCGATGGGGTCCCAGCAGTTTTCGATGCGGTTGCGGAGTTCGGGCGTCATTTTACCCAACTCCTCGATGGTATGCAGGACGGTTTCCCGGCGCTTGTCGAGGTCTTGCAGCTTTTTCAGCTCGATTTGGATGGCGGCGAGCTGCACCTCGTCCAGCGAGCCAGTGACTTCCTTTCGGTAGCGGGCGATGAAGGGAATGGTAGCGCCTTCGGCGAGCAGGTCAATCGTGTTCTCGACTTTCTTTTGGGGAATGTTCAACAAGCCCGAAATGATGCGAGGATAGGACATAGTGTTCAATATTGTTTGTTCAGTTTTGGTGGGTGGTCGGAACGATGATGAAGGGCAGCGGATGCCACCAAAAATTTGGTTACACCCGCTGCTGCTTTATTTTTGAAAAGCTTGTTTGCACTAGGATTCTAGCCCAAACAACCTGCAAACATCATTTCAAAAACTCGTTCACTTCGTGGAAATCCAAGCCAAACGCCTCGGCCACGCCTTTGTAAACCACCTTGCCATCAATCACGTTCAGGCCGAGCTTCAAGGCAGCATTATCGCTGCAAGCTTGCTTCCAGCCCTTTTCAGCCAATTGAATGGCGTAGGGCAAGGTGGCATTGGTGAGGGCAATCGTCGAAGTGTAAGGCACAGCGCCGGGCATGTTTGCTACGCAATAATGCAGGACGCCATCCACCACGTAAACCGGGTCGGCGTGGGTGGTAGGCTTGGTCGTTTCGAAGCAGCCGCCTTGGTCAACGGCCACGTCCACGAGCACGGTGCCGGGGCGCATTTCCTTCAACATGGCTTTGGTGATGAGGTGGGGCGCTTTTGCGCCGGGAATGAGCACCGCACCCACGATGAGGTCGTGCGTTTTTATCAAGCGGCGGATGTTCAGCTCGTTGGAGTACATCGTGATGACGTTGGCGGGCATCACATCGGCCAAGTAGCGCATTTGCTTGAGGTTCACATCGAGGATGGTCACTTGAGCACCGAGGCCGGCGGCCATTTTCGCTGCCTGCGTGCCCACGATGCCACCGCCCAACACGAGCACCTTGGCTGGTTCCACGCCGGGTACGCCGCCTAGCAGGATACCACGCCCGCCCATCGGTTTTTCCAAGAACTTGGCACCTTCCTGCACGGCCATCCGGCCTGCTACTTCCGACATCGGGATGAGCAGCGGAAGACTCCTGTCAGGAAGTTCCACGGTCTCGTAAGCTAGGCAAACTGCCCCGCTTTTTATCATCGCCTTGGTCAGCGGCTCATAAGATGCAAAGTGGAAATAGGTGAACACCAACTGGTCTTTGCGGATGAGCGCATACTCCTGTTCGATGGGTTCTTTCACCTTCATAATCATGTCTGCTATTCCGAAGCACTCTTCAGCAGTGGCAAGGATTTTTGCGCCAGCCTCTTGGTATTCCTCGTCGGTGAAACCGCTGTTGAAGCCTGCGTTTTGTTGGATATAAACAGTGTGGCCACGCTTGGTCAGTTCCAAGGCACCTGCGGGGGTGAGGGCTACCCGGTTTTCGTTTGTCTTAATTTCGGTTGGTACGGCAATTACCATAAAATTTGGTTGAATTTGATGATGGAAATGAATTTGAGGCCGCAAAGATAATGCAGGGGGCGAAAGAGAAGGCAGCGTATGTCCTTTTTTTGAAGACTGCCTTGCTTGGGCAAAAAAAAAAGCCCGGGATTGAAACCCGGGCCGATAAAACGAATCTTACAATTCTTTAACCAAAACTTACACGCTTTAGAATATTTCAACATTCGTGCCAAGAATTAGATTTCTTTTTAATTTATGAAAATATCTTCTTCGTAAATCGGCACTACCCCCCTGGCCCGTGCTACGTCGAACAACCGCCCGATGGCAGTCCTCCCGGCACCACCGAGGTTCTTTGTGAAATCATTTACGTATAAGCGAATATGGCTATCCATCACGGCTTCGTCCATTTCTTGGGCGTGCTCCCGCACGAAATCCTTGGAAGACTGTGGGTTTTCAAAGGCAAAACGCACGCTGCGCTCCATTACCCGGTTCACTTTGTGCTTCACTTCCTCTGGCAGTTCACGGCGCACGACGATGCCACCGAGCGGTATTGGCAGGCCCGTGGACGACTCCCAGAACTCACCGAGGTCAATGATTTTCACCAACCCTTTTTGTTCGTACGTGAAACGGTTTTCGTGGATGATAAGGCCGGCCCCTACCCTGCCATCCAGCACGGCATTTTCAATGTCTGAAAAGACGGTTTCAAGCTTGCGGGCCGCATTCGGGAAAGCCAAGCTGAGGAGGAAATTGGCAGTGGTGTATTTACCAGGGATGGCTATCACGGCCTTTTCCACCGCTTCGTCGGTCATTGGCTGCTTCGCAATGAGCAAGGGGCCGCAGTTTTTGCCGAGGGCACTGCCTGCGTCGAGGAGCACGTATTTTTCGAGGAGGTAGGCGTAGGCGTGGTAACTGAGCTTGGTGATGTCCAGCTCACCCTTCATGGCCCTTTGGTTGAGGGTCTCCACATCTTCCATGAATACCTCGAATTCAAGGCCCTCTGTGTCAATTTTGCCATGAATCATGGCGTCAAAAATATAGGCTAATTATTATTAAAAAAATCAAATAAATAGTTAA
>JALOMF010000317.1 GCA_025455635.1 Saprospiraceae bacterium
CATTTCTTCGTAAACTTCCTGAATAATCGGCCCTGCCTGCTTCACGGCAAAGGTTTTTTCTCGCACGGACTCGTAAAATGCGCCGCTGTCCCGCAAGACCTGCACAAAATCGTCGGCATACCAATTGCGCCGCTCGATGAAGTCCTGCAATCCCACCGTGCCTCGGTCGAAGTACAGGTTTTGGATACAGGTCACGCTGTCGTAGTGCGTTTTGCAGCTTTTCAGCGCATCAAAGGCTTCCCAGAAATGGTCAATATCGAGCGTCAGGGTGTTCTTGGCGTTCTCGGTTTCGAGGGCTTTTTTTGCCTGTTCCCGCTGCCGCATTTCAGCTTCGGAAAAACGTTTCACATAAAACGAGACCTTGCCGTTTTCCGTGTTGCCTTCTTCCACGAACCGCTTGATGGTCAGGCGGTAAGTGCTAGTTTTTGGTGGCGAAAACTCGAAAATCTCCTTGCCGTATTTGCCGTTGGGCGAGTCCATTTCCTGCACCGTCGCACCGTTTTCGTCCTGCAAAACCAGCATTATGTCAATGTCCAATTGCATGGCGGCAAATTGGTAGGTTTTGCCTTTTTCGAGTTTTGCCTCGTAAAGCAAATTGGTGGCGGCACTGACCGAAAGCTGTCGGTATTCCTCGTTGAAAGCTAATTTTTGAGGGGTTTGCCCAAAAAGCAACGAGGCTGCGAGCGAAAGCGTTAAGGTTCCAAGTCTTTTCATGGATGCAGGTTTGTTTTGTAATAAAATCAGATAGACCCACCCATGCCTGAAAGGTTGTAACCCTTTGGAGAAAAAATGGACGATACCAACGGGAAAAACCGCTCTTCCGATAACCCGAAATGGTGCTTTTGATGCTTAAAGTCGTGAAAGCCAGCAGATGCCCAGCCGCTTGATGGCTTGGATATAGTTTGGGAAATCAGCCCCAGGTTTCACTTTGGCTTGGGCAGCCTCGTTTTGTTCTTCCGTAAACATGATTTTGAGTTTTATGGTAAATAACATGGCAAAGGTGAGATACTGCGGCGGACACTAATTTTTCAAAGCAGTTTAATGCTCAGAGTAATAGTATTTCTCGGCAACCAGCCAACCAATCAACACAGGTAAACTGTCTATCCGGGCAAATTGTCAAACTAAACTATATCTTCATGAAATCACTCGCATTCTCTTCTTTAATCGCCGTCCTGCTTTTGTCGGCTTGCCAAAAGGAAAAAAACCTCAGAGACCAGCGGCTGCTGCCACCGAGTCTCGTTGCTTACCGAACAACCGACCAAGCGGTCATTAAAATATATGCAATCAATGGTGATGATGTTTGGCGGCCATTCGATTACGTGGCGCCAGATAGGTTCAAAATCTACCGTTCGGTTGGTGACCTTAACGATTTCAAGCAAATAGAAAATATCCCCAACGACGAGACCTACACCTACACGGCCACCGAACTGGAGGCTGGAACCCCCTATTATTTCTATGTGAAGTCGGAAAAAATTGGCCTGGAAAGCGTGGTTTCCGACACCATCATGTTGGTGCCGTCGGAGGTCGAGCAGCCCATCCGCCTGACCAATCCGCAGAGCTTCCCCATCCAGTCCGCCACCATATCGCCCGATGGCGAGCGCTTTGCCTACACAGACCCCACCTACACTTGGGACAACGGCATGTACGGCGCTACCAGCCTTTTTATCTATGATTTGCTGGCGCAAACCAGCAGCCTAGTGCAGCGTTCGGCGGTCTTCCCAGACTGGTCGGCGGATGGTGAAAAACTGGCGTTTTGCACCGATTTGAACGAGGTTGCCATTGAGCAAGGCTATATCCCCCAGCATCTGTCATTGCTGGATGTGCCGAGCGGGAACATCACACCGCTCACATCGGGTGCCGAGTTTGTGGTGAATCCCGATATTTCCCCCGATGGCGAGTGGATTGCCTTTGCTTCCGACGAAGGGCACAGGGGCGAGTTTGAAATCTGGAAAATCAGGATTGACGGCAGCGATAAGACCGAACTCACCAATGGCCTTGGCCACAGCGTCACGGCGGCAAGCAGTGGGGTGGGCAAGCCAAGTTGGTCGCCCGATGGAACGCATATCTACTTCGGTGTGAGTGCCAACGACCCGTCACAAGATGGCATTTTCAAACTGGCCTTGGCTGATAATTCCATCGAACCAGTGCTCCAGTCGCAGTGGCAGGAGCTGAACCCCGTGCTCTCGCCCGACGAGCGCAGGATGGCGTTCTTCAGCGACCGTTCTGGCCTGATAGAGATTTGGCTGATGGACTTGCAGAACGGCAAGCTCCGCCAGTTGACAGGCACGGAAAACAACGCCGTTGAAGACACTTGGGGCAAACTAGAATGGCTCGATGACGATACCCTGCTCTATATCGCCTACCCCAACGACGGCTCTGCCAAGCAAGCGTATTTCAAGCTGGATATTCCATGATTGGCCGAACATGGGACTGATTGATAGTGCCTTGTAAACTCCTAGTTCAACTGCTGCCCAAACATGATTCGGTGCCCATCCACGGTGATGACGCCGAACTCCCGCATGCCCCAAGGCTTGCTGCCCAGCGGGTAATGGATTTCGGCACCCCTCCCGACGAGTTCATGGTACAAATCATCCACGCCCTCCACCTGCACGTAGGCAAAGTAGGAGTGGTTGCGGGTCTCGAAGGCCGAGCGGTCGTCGGGGCACTCGCCGAGCATGACCACGAAGCTGCCCCGGCGCAGTTGGTGCCAGCCGTCGTAGGCCCAGTCGGTGGTGAAGCCCAGTTTTTCTTGGTAAAAATTGGCAGAGGCTTCGAGGTTCTGCACGGCCAGCACATGGCGGGCTTCCTTGATGGTCGTGCTCATGCCTGTGTTTCCAGTTTTTTGTGCCAAAGAAAATACGATGCAAACAGAAATCCGAAGAACACGAGCATGAGCAATGATTGTGGCTTCAAGCCCTCCACTGCAATGATAGATCCCGCAGCACCCGCCAAGTCAAAGAACAGCCCAGCGTAGGCCCATTCCTTGATTCGCCGAAAGCTGGGAATCAAGATAGCGATGCAGCCCAGAATCTTCGCTATGCCGAGGAACGGAATGATGTACTTCGGGTAGCCAAGATGGTCGCTGATGAATTGCACGGCTTCTGGCGACGAAGTGACGTTGGAGATAGAACTGAAAATCATGAAGGCAGCGAAAAGCCCCGTGACAATCCAGTACAAAAGGTTGATTTTCTTCATGTTGTGAAAGGTTGATAAAGGTTATAACAGTAGATAACGGTTGATAAGGCACTCGTCATGAGGGAAATAAACCCATTATCAACTGTTATCAACCTGCTTGTTTGGAATGTTCGACAGATACTGCCCCACCCAGTCGGCCACATCCCACAGTTTTCCGGGTTCGCTTCGCAAATGCCCCCTGCCCTGCTGCTGCTCCACCACGAGGCCATGTTGATGTTCTACGGGCTTTTGTATCGGCGGTCGGCGGTGGCTTGAAAACGCCTCTTCGTGTATGTTTCGGATTTTTATTGCGCAACCATAGTTGACTGACCAACAGATTGAGTTTTTCTTCCCGCAGATACATTTATTGATTGTTTCCTTCGGAAAAATCTGCGAAAATCAGCAAAATCCGAGGGAGCAACATTTGTGGCTGCGCAAAAAACGTCAATGCTCCATAAGTTATCCAAAGAACTATAAAGGTCGCAACATTAAAACAACTAACTGATTGATTAAGCGGCAGGGCTTATTTTTTCAAAAAAAAGCTTCGCTAAGTGCAGCAGCTTTTTTCTTTTTTAATAAAATACCGTGGAGAAAATATAGGCTGAGTAAATATTTTGAAACTACCTAGCCCATCAGCATCCAAACAGCTGAGGCGGTGCGACTTGGCAGTACACCTATTTCGCTATGTTTTATTGTAAAAAACGGATGCCCACACGAACTGGATACCCGGCAGGTGGAAGGGTATGCGGTAATAAATTTGAACAAACTGCGGCAGTTTCGACATTACTTAACCTCCTCATATTCAATATCTTGCGCCGCCATCTCCTGCTTGCGTGGTTGCGGGGAAGTGGCGCAGCCCGACAAGCCGCAACAGCCGAAATCGAAAATGGCCTGTGCGGCGAAGAAACCGCCAAAGGCCAGCATCAACACGTCGTTGGTTCTCGCAAATTCAAAAATGGCCCAGACAGCGACCGCTGCCCGCATGATGCGCATGAAATGCCAGTTGGAAAATAAGTTCATGTTCTGTAAGTTTTTTACGGAGCACAAACCTACGGGCATGCGCTACTTGCGGCACGTAACTAATATTACATGGTGCAGCATTTCTGGATGATGGGTAAATCGGCCTACCCCATCACAGCCCTTTCCCCAACAAATACGCCTGCCGCAGCATTTCGTCCAGTTCCGAATCACTGAAATTGGTCAGGATGATGGCCCCCGTTTTATCATCGGGGTTGAATGCCATTGTGGTCGAGACGCCCTGCTCGCCGCCGTCGTGCCCCCAGAGCTTGTTGGCCTTGTCCATGATGAAAAAATGCAGGCCCATCTCGTCATCAATATCGGGGATTTGGGGCGTCATCATGGCCTGTACGGTAGCGGGTTTCAGCAGTTCCACGTTATCGGCAGTACCGCCCAGCGCAAGTATGCGCAGGAACTTGAACAGGTCCCTGCTCGTCGAGCGGAGGCCGCCGTTGGGGTAGTCGGTGTTGGTGTAATGTTCAATGGGCTGGAGGCTGCCATTGTCGAAATAGTAGGGCGTGGCGATGGGCTGGCTGATTTCGTCGAGCCGCCAAAAGGTGTCGGACATGCCCAGCGGTTCGAAGATATTGGCCTTGCAGTAGGCATTGAAGCCCATGCCCGAAATGGCCTCCACCAGCACCCCGATGAGGGCGCTGCCCATGTTGGAGTATTCGTGTTCCGTGCCCGGCTCGAAGTGGTGGTAATTCTCGTCCTCGTCGTAAAACGTGCCGCCCGGCACGAGGTAGTTTTCCATGAAACTGTCAAGTGCCACCGGGCTGTCCTGTCCATAGTAATACTCGCCGTCGAGGGCGCTGCCGTCGGCAATGCCGGAGGTGTGCGTGAGCAACATGCGGAAGGTGATTTTAGTGGGCTGGCCGGGTACATTTACTTCGAATGGCAGGTAGTCGTTGATGGGGTCGTCCAACTGGAAATGGCCGTCCTCGTGGAGTTGGAGCAGTGCTACCCCCGTGATGGTTTTTGAAATGGAGGCCTGCAAAAACAGGTGTTCGGCGGTGAGCGGCGTGCCTTGTTCGATGTTGGCTTCGCCAAAAAGCCGCTCGTGCAGCACTTCGCTTTCCCGAAAAATGAGCACCGAAAGGGCGGGGATGTCCTGTGCTTCCATTTCATCCTCAACATACTGATCGAATTCGCTGGCATTGGTGATTTCGGGGGCGTCGTCCTTGCAGGCAGTGGTGAAAAACGCCAGTTGCAGGAGCAAAAAAATCATTTTGCAATGGT
>JALOMF010000318.1 GCA_025455635.1 Saprospiraceae bacterium
GCGGTCACGTCAAACGATATCGAAATTAGCTCGCATCGATCGATCGATCGATCGACCGGCCGTGTGACCGACGGTATGACTCGACAAACAATAGCGTTGCCAGGACCAAAGCGGCACTGACCCTGTTCGATTTAAGGACGTTGTACCGCTGCGTGCTTACCCCATCTGTCTCCACGAACACACACACACACACGCTATAGCTGCGACTGCTTACGCTTGAGACACGCGACTTACAGAATGGTAATCCATCAGCTGCATCTGGTATATGGTTGGATGGAACCAGTCGTTGATTCGGAACTATGGAATAATTGTCTTGTTGATATCGTGGTACATGGTTGTGATTATGTCTTTTTTCAATCTCCGTTGCATATCAAATACCACGTGTGCGATCAAGATAATAAATATAGTTTGCATATTTATTGCGGCGTTGTAAACAGAAGTTTGTATTGTTTTATACAATGTTAGTGAGTGAAGCATTCCTGCATTTGATTCTTCATGGCCAAGTATTCATGAGTTAATTTTCCAGACACCTGTTTGAATCGTTTAAGTCGCTTTGAATCTTAGGAATAACATAGGTTGGCTTGTCATTTTCTCAAGTCTATGCGTTGCTGCACTTGTGAACTGACCATATGGACCAAAACTGAAAGCTGATGATTTCAACGTGATGGAGTTTGTATGACAGAACAATTATGTTTGCCTTTTCTTGTTAAAGATGTGCTTCACGTGTAAAAAGACCAAGTTTGGACCGTTTGGCTTGTGGTCAACGACTTGTAAGTTCTGTAGTCGCAGTGTCTGCTCAAAATGTATCGCCAAGGTTAGTACAGCGTTAACCGCGTTTTATTTTTCCTTTATAGATGTAGAACTATGTCTTCATTAGATCCTAGCCAAGTAGCGTTTTTGTCAATCTCATGTTGTTCATGTTTGTGTAATTATTAAAATTGCCTCTCTAAAGTGTAACGTATGTAATTATATTGAACATTTAGGGTCTTGTTGTTTCATTAGTTAGATCAAGTGCAATTGAATTCGCTCTGAGAGAACCTCAAGTGCTGTAAACAGTGCATCTTGTGTCCTGACTTTTCGATAGCCCTTCTTGATTACCGTATTTGAGCTACTGGGATCAAAAGTTTTTTTTAGTATCAGACATGCTCAAAGTTATTGCTCTAGCAAGTTTTTCGTCGGTTTTACTCGTATGTAATAAATGCATCATCAACTGTCTACTTGACGTGCGTTTGAACTTCTAACTAGTTGCATGTCGTTCAAACTGTAGTGCGGGGCCACAGCTTGTTTATTTTATTGAAAACTGCGAATTTCCTGAAGTGGACCGGACATGTTAACGCTGTTGCTTTTCTCAGTTGCGTTGCACATATGGTTAGGTTGCTCATTCAACGATGCAAAAATTTCGTTTTTTATGCCTCCTATACCGTGACTGGTGTGTCTGTTGTCCTGTCAACGCGTATTTGTTACAGATATGTGTACGTGACTTTTTGCACTATGACAAGAATCTGCTTGTATAGTCTAGAACTAAACAACTGCACGCGAACAAGCCGGGAAACTGTACTAGAATTTACCGGGCATTGGTTATATGTCTGGTTGTTTGTTTTTTTTAAATACTCGTCATCGCGAGGTTGGCATAGGTTTCCATAATAGCTAACTAACTCATATACATTACTGTTTGTTTTCTGCCAGATGAGGATACCAACTGAACACTTCGAGCACATACCAGTGTACACGTTGAGTCCCGGTTCACCGTCGTCAACCTCGCGAACAACCGCTCGGTGAGCTGCACGACGGTGAACCCCGACAGCTTGGACAAGCCCGGGGCAAAGTTTGAAGTGATTAGCGAGCGCCTCGGCAATTTGCGGGAAGGCCGCATCACCAGGCCCACCTTCGGCAACCTCAACGGCGACGACCTGATAGACTGCATCGTGGGCAACCACCGGGGCGGGCTTGGGCTGTTCAGCTCGCCGCTACGCTTCGATGGCTCGGTGGGCACTGTTGAGTTGCCGACTGCGGGCCTCGATGCTGAAATCTACCCCAATCCTACGGGCGACCAGCTTTTTGTGGACTTGAAAATGGATGGGTACACGGGCTGCGACTATGCCATTTACAACGCAATGGGGCAGTTCGTGGCAAAAGGGCAACTGGCACCCGACCAAAAAAGGGTAGGGGTGGGCCACCTCGGCCACGGCCTCTATTTCATCGAGCTGAAAATCGGCGCAGCCAGGGTGACGAAGCGTTTTGTGAAGCAATGACAGGATGTGGCAAGGATGCGTTTGCGAAGCGAATAGCCCATCAAACGCATCCTAGCTACCAAACAAATGCTAGATTTGCGAGGCACAAACCAAGCCGCCATGTCTTCTAAGAAAAACAAACCGAATCCAACGCATAGCCCCCAAGCCAAGCCATCCAACGCAGCCAATCCAACCCGCCATTGGCTTTGGGCGCTGGCTATTGCTGCCTTCGGCTTCCTGCTCTACGTCAACACGCTCGGCCACGACTACGTCCTCGACGACTTCTCCGTCATCAAGGAAAACTTCATCACCAAGCGGGGCTTCGAGGGCATCCCCGACCTCTGGAAGTACCACAGCCGCCACGGCTACTGGAACAGCCCCGGCGAGCTGTACCGCCCCATCCCCATGACCATGTTCGCCATCGAATGGGAGCTGGCACCCGACAAGCCGAGCCTCAGCCACTTCGTCAATATCCTGCTCTATGCCCTCAGCGGGGCGCTGCTTTTCGTCACGCTGGCCCGTTGGATGCAGGGCTACTCGCTGCTTTTGCCGCTGCTCACCGCCCTGTTTTTCGTGGCGCACCCCGTGCATGTTGAGGTGGTGGCCAATATCAAGAGCCGTGACGAAATCGTGATGTTCGGCTTCGCAACGCTGTCCCTGCTGCTGCTCTGGAAATACCTGAACACCCATAAGTTATGGCTTTTCGTGGCCTCCTTGGTGAGCTACACGCTGGCGCTTTTCAGCAAAGAAAACGCCGTGACCTTCGTGGCCATCGTGCCGCTGATGCTGTATTTTTTCACCAAAAGCGACCTCAAGAAAATCGCCGTGACCACCCTGCCGTACCTGCTGCCCGCCATCCTTTTTGTGCTGGTGCGCAAGGCCGTCATCGGCTCGCTGACCAACCCCGGCGAGACCTACTCCCTCGACAATATCCTCGTGGCGGCCAAGGGCGGGGCCTACTACGCCAACGCCTTCCTGCTCCTCGGCAAATACCTCTGGACGCTGCTGTTGCCTTACCCGCTTTGCAGCGATTACGGCTTCAACCAGATACCGCTCACCACCTGGGCCGACTGGCGGGTGCTGCTCTCGCTGCTGGTATGGCTCGGCATGGGCGGCTTCGCCGTTTTTGCGCTCCGCAAACGCAGCCTCTGGGCCTTTGCCATCCTGTTCTTCTTCGTCAATTTCAGTATTTTCACCAACCTCATTGTCACCATCGGCACCAGCTACGGCGAGCGGCTGCTCTATGCCGCATCGCCCGGTTTTGCGCTGGCGCTGGCGCTGTTGTTAATGAAAATCTTCAAAGTGGATTTGGCTGCGCCAAAGACCGCTGGCGCAGGTGGCTTGCTGTCGCAAAACGGGGTGCTGCTCGCCGTGGCGGGCGTTGTGCTGTTGGCCTATTCTGTGCTAACGTTCAGCCGGAACGCCGCATGGAAGGACAGCTACACCCTTTACGAAACCGACATTGAGACCAGCCCGAACAGCGCCAAGCTGAATTTCCACTACGGCCTCGAAATCGTGCAGCGGGGCCTCAAGTCCACCAACCCGCAGGAGCAAAAAGCCCTCTACGAGCGGGCGAAGCAGCGCTTTGAACATGCCATCGAAATATTCCCCGGCTACCACGATGCTTACTCGCAGCTCGGTTTGATTTATTACCGGGAAGAGGCCGCCAAGCCAAACCTCCAAGACCGCAACTACACCAAAGCCCTCGAAACCTATGAATTGGCGCTGAAGTACAAGGCCAATTTCCCGCTCGTTTACAGCAATATGGGCATCATCTACTTCGAGAGCGGCCAGCTCGACAAGGCCAAGGAGGTTTACGAAAAAGCGGTGCAGTACGACCCCCGCATGATTGATGCGCTGCGCAACCTCGGCGCCGTGAACGCCATGCAGAAAAACTTCCCGGAGGCCATCAAGTGGTTCAAGCAGGGGCTGGACTACGACCCCGAAAACCCCACGCTGAACTTCTACCTCGGCTCGGCCTACCGGGACAGCGGCCAGCCGGAGCAGGGGCAGCCGTTTTTGGAGAAAGCTTACCGCCTTGACCCGAAACTGAAGAAGTGAGGGGATTTACGATTTAGTGATTTACGATTTACGATTTACGATTTACGATTTACGATTTACGAGGCGCACAGGCCCATATTCGTATATCGTAAATGACCAATGGCTCAGGCTCCCGGTCGCCTGCCGCAAATCATCCGGTCTCTTTTGTTCAAATCTTGGCGGGTTTCCACGTCCACGTAGCCGTTTTTGGCCAGCACTTCCGAGGAGATGGGCACGTAGAACTCGTTCGTTTCCAAGAAAAGCCAACCGCCGGGGTGGAGGTGTGTTTTGCCAAATTCCGCAATCTTCTTCACGAAGCGCTGGGCATCGTTTCCGCCGGAAAAAAGGGCGAGGTGCGGCTCGTATTCCACCACGTTTTTGGGCAGGATGGAGCGCTCGTCCTCGGTCACGTAGGGCGGGTTGCTCACGATGAGGTCGAACTTGGGCAGGGGCTTCCACGCTTTTTTATCCAGTATGTTTACTTCGTAAAAATGCACGTCTGCCTTGTGGCGAAGGGCGTTTTCCTTGGCCACTTCAAGGGCGGCGGTGCTGACATCGAGGGCGTGTACGTCGAGGTTGGGGCGGCGCTTTTTCACCGTGACGGGGATGCAGCCGCTGCCCGTGCCGATGTCGAGCACACTGCGGATTTGGGGGTGCTGCTTGCAGGTTTCGAGTACCCAATGCACCGACTCCTCGGTCTCGGGGCGGGGGATGAGCACGGCGGGATTCACTAGGAATCGGAGGCCGTAAAATGCCGCCTCGCCCATGACGTACTGCACCGGTTCATGCGCCAGCAGCCGTTGGATGATGGAATCGAGCTGGGTCAGTTGCGTTTGGTCGAGCTTGATTTTTGGGGAAATCTGGCTTGGTTTTATACCAAATGCGTCCTCCAAAACGATGGATGCGATACTGAGCGACTCGCCCGGGTCGTAGATGTCGAGCAGTTGCTGGACGATGTGCTTGAGTGCCTGTGTTGAGGTCATGTGTATGTCAGGGCAGTTGCCTATTTTGGCGCAAAAATCATAAAAATCAGGACTTGGGGTTAGAATGAAAATTAATTGATGCACGATGAAAAGCAACAAACTCATTGTCCAGACTGACGTGACACTTAAAAAAAGTAGTTCTAAGAATGCCAATTTGCAAGATTTGAAAG
>JALOMF010000319.1 GCA_025455635.1 Saprospiraceae bacterium
TTTGATTTCGTTGAAAAAATCTACCCCAGCGATGCCAATTTCCTTTTGGTAAAAATGGAGGACAGTGCGTTGATTTTCAATTACTTAAAACAAAACGGCGTGGTGGTGCGGGATAGGTCTCGTGAGCCGCTTTGCGAGGGGTGCTTGCGGATTACGGTGGGCACTAAATCTGAAAACAACCGACTGCTTGAGCTACTGGCCAACTATTTAACCAAGTAGTTTTTGTCATTGCCGAAGGCAACCTGCGACGTCATGCGTGATGTTGCGGTTTGCCTTCGGCAATGACAAAAAAAGACAAAAAAATGAAAAAAATCCTCTTCCTCGACCGGGACGGCGTCCTCATCAACGAGGTACCCGAAACCTTCCAAATTGACACCTTGGAGCAAATGGTGCTGCTCCCCGGCCTTATCCGCAACCTGCACAAAATCAGGACACAGACCGATTACCTACTCGTGATGGTGACGAACCAAGATGGCCTCGGCACGGAGGTTTACCCGCAGGAAAACTTCGACCGGGTGCAAGGGAAGCTACTCCAAATCCTTGAAAATGAGGGTATTGTCTTTGATGCCATCCATGTGGACAAGAGCTTCCAGCATGAGGGCCTAGAGACCCGCAAGCCCGGCACGGCCATGCTCGCCGAGTACCTGAACGGCGGCTACGACCTCGCCAATAGCTACGTCGTTGGCGACCGCCACACGGACATTATGCTGGCGAAAAACCTCGGCGCTCGGGCCATCGGCATTCGTGGTTTGCTGCCCTTCGGGGAATGGGAGCAGCAGGCGGAAATGGTGGTGGATACGTGGGATGAAATCAGTGCGTATTTGCTGCGGACAGAACGCTGGGCGGTTGTGCATCGCAAAACGAAGGAGACGGATATATTCGTTGAGCTGAAGCTCAACGGTACAAACCAAGCCGACATCTCCACCGGCCTCGGCTTCTTCGACCACATGTTGGAGCAAATAGCCCGTCACGGCGGTATTGACTTGAAAATCAAGGCGTTAGGCGACTTGCACATTGACGAGCACCATACCATCGAGGACACAGGGCTGGCGCTGGGCGAGGCTTTTCTCAAGGCGCTCGGCGACAAACGAGGCATCGAACGCTATGGCTTTTGCCTGCCAATGGACGACTGCTTGGCGCAGGTCGCACTGGATTTTGGGGGTCGCCCATGGTTGGTTTGGGAGGCTGAATTCAAACGGGAAAAGGTCGGCGACATGCCTACGGAAATGTTCTTCCATTTCTTCAAATCGTTCAGTGACACGGCCAAGTGCAACTTGAACATCAAGGCGGAGGGACAGAACGAGCACCACAAGATTGAGGCGATTTTCAAGGCGTTTGCGAAGGCCATGAAAATGGCGGTGCGGAAGGAGGGGAATGCGCTGCCTTCAACGAAAGGAATATTATGATTTACGATTTAGCGATTTACGATTTAGCGATTTACGATTTACGATTGGGGGAGCCCCGATAACTCAAAACTAAAAGCTAATAACTTGAAAATAGCAGTCATCCGCTACAACGCAGGCAATATCCAATCCGTACTGAACGCCTTGGAGCGGCTCGGCGTGGCCGCCATTTTGACCGACGACCCCGCTGAAATCCGAGCGGCGGAACGGGTCATCTTTCCCGGCGTGGGCGAGGCGAGCACGGCCATGCGCTACCTTCGGGAACGGGGCCTCGACGAGGTCATCCGCAGCTTGACGCAGCCTGTTTTGGGCATTTGCTTGGGGATGCAGTTGCTCGGAGAGCACTCGGAAGAAAACGATACGGAATGCCTTGGCATCGTGCCTGCGAGGGTGCGGAAACTACCAAATGGCGACGGGCTTAAAGTCCCACACGTGGGCTGGAATACTGTACAAGCTATTGACAATCAATTATTTGAGAACATTACACCCAATCCGTATTTCTATTTTGTCCACTCTTTTGCGATGGAA
This sequence comes from Saprospiraceae bacterium, assembly GCA_025455635.1. GTDB lineage: Bacteria > Bacteroidota > Bacteroidia > Chitinophagales > Saprospiraceae > UBA6168. The sequence goes on from JALOMF010000319.1 coordinate 1,932, forward strand.
TTGAACGAGGCGACCATTGCCCAAACGGACTACGGCATCCAATTCACCAGTGCCGTGCAATGGCGGAATTTTTACGGGGTGCAGTTTCACCCGGAGAAAAGTGCCGGGGCGGGTGAGCAGTTGCTGCGCAATTTTATCTGGAACAGTATCGAAATTGGCAACAGCTTTCCGAAAGTTGCGAACTTTCGGAAAGCTGTTGCCAATTTCGATACTGTTCCAGCAATGGATTTAATCAACAACCACTGCGTCCGCCTGCGCCAAGGCGACTTCGCCCAGCGCACCGACTATGCAGCCGACCCCGTCGCTGTCGCCAAACAATTCGAGGCGACGGGTTTCCAGCGGCTACACATGGTGGACTTGGATGGAGCAAGGGCAGGCAAGCCGCAGCACCTGCACATCCTGCAACGGGTAGCCGCCGAAACCTCGCTCATCATTGACTTCAGCGGCGGCATCAAAACGGATGCGGACATAGAGGCAGTGTTCGTGGCGGGGGCGGCGATGGCGGCTATTGGCAGCGTGGCGGTGAAGGATAAACCCTTGTTTTTCAAATGGTTGCAAAAATACGGCCCTGAAAAAACCCTGCTCGGTGTGGACGTTCGGGACGAAAAATTGGCCATCAGCGGCTGGTTGGAACAGACCGAAATCGGGCTTTTTGAGTTTTTGGAGGAAATGGCTGGGGCGGGCGTGAGGCAGGTTTTCTGCACGGACATCGGGCGGGACGGGCTGCTGACGGGGCCTTCTACCGAACTTTACCAGCGGGTGCTGGCGCAATTTCCGGGGCTGCGGTTGATAGCCAGCGGCGGGGTAAGCAAGCCGGAGGATTTGGCGGAATTGGCTGCCATTGGCTGCACTGGGGCGATTGTTGGGAAGGCGATTTATGAGGATTTTGAGAACTTAAAAAACTGGCTTTAAACCTCTGTGTTCCTCTGTGTCCTCCGACCCTCCTTGTTAGTTTAAACACAGAGGAACGGAGGGCACGGAGAGACACAGAGCAACTCATATCATGCTTGCAAAACGCATCATCCCCTGCCTCGACATCAAGGACGGGCGAACCGTGAAAGGGGTCAATTTCGTGAACCTGCGGGACGCTGGCGACCCCGTGGAACTGGCCGCCCGCTACGCCGCCGATGGTGCCGACGAACTCGTTTTTCTCGACATCACCGCCACGCACGAGGGGCGAAAGACCTTTGCGGAACAGGTGCGCCGGATTGCCAAGGCCATCAATATCCCGTTCACGGTGGGCGGCGGCATCGGCTCGGTGGCGGATGTGTCGGTGCTGCTGGAGGCCGGGGCGGACAAGGTGTCGGTGAACTCGGCAGCGGTGCGCAATCCGTTGTTAATCAACGAATTGGCGAGGGAATTTGGTAGCCAATGCATCGTGGTGGCCATTGATGCCAAGCAGGACGACGGCGACTGGTGGGTCTATCTGAACGGTGGTCGGCTGCGCACGGAACTGCGGGCGCTGGCCTGGGCGAGCGAGGCCGAGGAGCGGGGAGCTGGCGAAATCTTGCTCACCTCGATGGACCACGATGGCAGCAAGGGCGGCTTTGCCATTGAACTGACGAGGGCCATTTCGGAGCGGCTGCACATTCCGGTCATCGCCAGTGGTGGGGCTGGGCAGATGGCCCATTTCACCGAGGTTTTTACCGAAGGAAAAACCGATGCGGCGCTGGCGGCGAGCATTTTCCATTTTGGGGAGATTCCGGTGCCGGATTTGAAGCGATATTTAACGGAAAACGGCGTTGCAGTTAGGATTTGAACTAGATAGGATGGTTACACGGATTGGGCGGATTTGACAGATTTACACGGATTGTTGCCAGAAAAGAATCCGTTTAATCCGCCTAATCCGTCCAATCCGTGTAACCATCCTCCAACAAAATCACCATGCAAATCAATTTCAAAAAATACCCCGACGGGCTAGCCCCGGCCATTATCCAAGATGCTAAAACGGGCGTGGTGCTCATGCTTGGCTTCATGGACGAGGCGGCTTTGACGAAGACTTTGGCCGAGCAACGGGTCACGTTTTTCAGCCGAAGCAAGCAGCGGCTGTGGACGAAGGGCGAGACCAGCGGCCACTTCCTCGACGTGGTGGAGGTGCTCGCCGATTGCGATGCGGATACGATTTTGGTGAAAGCTAAACCGCATGGCCCCGTCTGCCACACGGGCAGCGATACTTGTTTTGATGAAAAAAACGCCCCGGGGACAGGCAGTTTTTTGGAAGAATTGGAGCGCACCATTGCAGACCGTTTTGCGAAGCCGACCGAAAACAGCTACGTGGCGAGCCTTGCGAAGAAAGGCGTGAAAAAAATCGCCCAGAAGGTAGGGGAAGAGGCGGTCGAACTCGTTTTGGAAGCACAGGACGACAAGCCAGATTTGTTCCTCGGCGAAGCAGCGGATTTGGTGTTCCACCTGTTAGTCTTGTTGAAATCAAAAGGACATTCGCTGGCGGAGGTAGAAGCTGTTTTGCGGAGCAGGGCAAAATGAATTTTCGTTGCTGGAACAATCAAGACCCAACTTCCGTAGTTTAGAGCCTGTCTTTCCGCCAGAAAATCGCATCTTTCACCTAAACCCTCGTTTATGCAGCACCGCACACGGCTTCTCAACTTGTTGTTTTTCAGCTTGTTATGCAATTTCCTGTTCGCCCAAAAATTCACCATCAGCGGTTATATCGAAGACGCCGACACGGGCGAAAAACTCATCAACGCCAATGCGTTCGACCTCAAAAGCCTCTCTGGGGCAGTTTCCAACACCTACGGTTTTTACAGTTTGACCTTGCCGAAGGACTCTGTCCAGCTCGAAATCTCGTACATCGGCTACGAAACGCAGCGGCTCGACCTTTACCTCGACAAGAATATCACCCTGAACATCAAGCTCGGCGCTTCCATCGAACTAGCCGTCGTGGAGGTGAAGAGCAGCCGCTCGGCCCGCATCGAAGAGGAGGTGCAGATGAGCCGGGTGGAGGTGCCCATCGAGCAAATCAAGAAAATCCCTGCCCTGCTCGGCGAGGTGGACGTGCTGAAAGTGCTGCAACTGCTGCCCGGCGTGCAGTCGGGCGGCGAGGGGCAGAGCGGCCTCTACGTGCGTGGCGGCAGCCCCGACCAGAACCTCGTGCTGTTGGATGGTGTGCCGGTTTACAACGTGTCGCACGTGCTGGGCATCTTCTCGGTGTTCAACGCCGACGCCATCAAGAACGTGACGCTGACCAAGGGCGGCTTCCCGGCCCGCTACGGCGGCAGGCTCTCCAGCGTGCTGGAAATCAACATGAAGGAAGGCAATATGAACGAGGTTCACGGCGAGGGCAGCGTGGGTCTTATTTCCTCGAAACTGACGCTGGAAGGGCCGATTATCAAGGACAAAACCTCGTTCATCGTGTCGGGGCGGCGCACCTATGTTGACCTGCTGATGGCGCCGTTCATCAAAGCGGCCAATGCGGCGGAAGATGGCGGCGATTTCAGTGTGAAACTCTATTTCTAT
>JALOMF010000320.1 GCA_025455635.1 Saprospiraceae bacterium
CCTTCGCTCCGCAACGTCGCACTCACCGGCCCCTACATGCACGATGGCCGATTCCAGTCGCTGATGGACGTGGTGAACCACTACAATTCCAATATCCAGCCCCACCCGAACCTCGACCAGCGCTTGCGGGACTGGGAGGGCAACCCTTGGAGGCTCAACCTGAATGAATCACAAAAGCAGTCGCTCGTGGCGTTCCTGAACACGCTGACCGACCAAAGCTTGGTGACCGATGAGCGTTTCTCCGACCCGTTTGTTGATTGATTTAAACTGGAAAACAAATGCGAAAGCGGCTGTCGTCATTGCCCGGCAGCCGCTTTTTTTATTGGGCAAATGCTTGGAGGTAAACCTCGACGAACTCCTCCAACCGCTTTCTGCGGTATTGCATGATGAAACGGGGGTGGGGCAGGGGCACTACCTTGCCGAACAGGCGCTCCTGCTCATTAAACTTAGCCAAAAACTTGTAGTTCTGCCCCTCGCCGAGGCAGTAACAGACTTGTGGGTTCATGCCCAAATCAATCAAACTGCGCAAATGGTGGCCGATGAGCGGGAGCATGGCCGCTTGCAAGGGTTTCTCGTCGTAGTAATTGTAGTTGATGCCGTTTTTCACAAAGCCAAATGGTACCACCGAATTGATGAAAAAACGGGCATAAAACGCCGCCACCCCGCCGTAGGCGTGAACCACCCGATAGATGAATTGCGCAGAGAGTTCCTCCTTTTTATCAAAGCTGTTTTCGATGCCACAGTCCGCTGCCAGTCGGACGGGGTCGGTGAAGGCCACATTGGTGACGCCCGCCCCGAACCTACCAGGATTGATGCCGACGATGAGCGTGCGTGGCAGAGAGTCGGCGTAGTATTTTTCCAAAAAAGCATGGAAAACCCGCTGGGTCTCCGACAGATTGGCCAAGGGCAGCAGCCATTCCACGCCGTCAGGCACGGGTGGCAGGTGGTGGTGCAGTTCGTCGAAGTGTTGCGCAAGCCGATGGGCTAGGGTGGTCATGGCAGTGGATTTTGGGCGAAAATAGCGGGTTTATTGGTCATGGCATTGGTCTTGGGTTTTACGCCAGTGTTTAATTCGTAAAGGCCCTGACGTTTTTCCCAAACTTTGCATGCGCAATCCAGCATTTGACTAAATTTCGGCTTCATTACACCGGGCGAAAGCCCTTAACCAACCGTTTCACATGAAATCACACTGCCTCTTTTTTGCGCTTGCGCTCCAATTCTTTTTTTCCCTTGCGGCCTTCGGCCAAAACAAGCAGGTGGCCAAGGCTTACCTAGTCCAGCAATTTGGCACTTACAAAAACGCTGACCCAAGCCTCAGCCACGCCAATTTCTTCGAGCGGATGGCCGACAAAATGCAGCTCGACCAAGGCTCCGAGATGGTGCTGTTCGAGACAAACGAAGGCTCGAACGGCTACACCCACTACAAGTACAAGCAACTGCACAACGGCTTGCCCGTGTTCGGCAACACCTATATTTTACATGAAAAAAACGGCGTGGTGGTACTGGCGAACGGGCACTTCAGCCCACGGGCCGGCCTGCCGGAAAAGCCGGGGATTGATGCCGACGCAGCCCTGGCGTTTGCGAAGCAGGAAATGAATGCCCTGCGCTACGCCGAAGTGCAGGCGAAGCCTGTGCTGTGCTATGTTGACCCGGCGTTCCCGAAGGTATCGGAGACGCTGCGGCTGGCTTATCAGGTGGACTTGAGCAGCACCGAGCCGTTTGACAAAAAGCGGTGGTTCGTGGATGCGAAAACGGGCAAAACGCTCTGCCATTTTCCCCTCATTTTGCAAGAGGGCGTGCCGAGCACTGCCGTGACCAAATACTACGGCACTCGCCAAATCATCACCGACTCCCTCGGCCCGCAGCAGTTTGAGCTGCACGACCCGACCCGTGGCGAGGGCATTTCGGTGTTCAATATTGGCGGCGATATTTTCACCAACAACAGCTCCAACTGGGACCTGACCAACCCGGCGCAGGACGAGGTGGCGCTCGATGCCCACTACTGCTCGCAGGAATACTTCGACATGATGGCCGAGTCGTTTGACTGGGAGGGCCTCGACGGCAATGGCAAGGCCCTCAAAGCGAAAGTCCACAACAACGGCGCTGGCCCAGTGAATGCCTTCTGGGACGGCGAGTTCACCAACTACGGCGACGGCAACTGCAACTACGGCCCGCTGACGACCCTCGAAGTTGTCGGCCACGAGTACACGCACGGCATGATTGACCATACCTCGAAGCTCATCTACAGCAGCGAGTCGGGGGCCATCAACGAGAGCCTGGCCGATATGTTCGGCAAGGCGCTGGAACGTGCTTCCGACCCTGCCAATTTCGACTGGGACCTCGGCCACTCCTTCCTGCTAGGCCCCGACGCCGAGCCGTTCCGGGTGATGGACGACCCCAAGAGCAAGGAAATGCCAGCGCTCTACAAGGGCGAATTTTGGTTCGACTTTGCAGGGGTGCACACGAACAGCTCCATCGGCAACCTCTGGTTTTCGATGATGGTGGACGGCAAGCAGGGCACGAACGAAGCGGGCGTGGACTACAACGTGACCGCCATCGGCATGGACAAGGCCATTCAAATCGTGTTCAACGTGAACCGGAACTATTTCACGGAAAGCTCCAATTATCCGGCTTTTTACACCTTGTCCATGCAGGTGGCCGAAGAGCTGTACGGTGCTGGCTCAACGGAGCAGTTGGCGGTGCAGGAGGCTTGGAAGGCGGTCGGCCTGCCCGGCAACACAACGGCTTTGCTCGACTTGAGCATTGGCGCAGCTTACGTCGTTGAAGGGGTTTGTGGCTTGGGCGAGCTGCACACCGTCCGTTTTTCGGTCATCAATTCAGGCTCATTTCCCTACGAGCCAGCGATGGGGGCGACCGTCGTATTGTCGGAATTTGACAGCGCCCTGCCGGATTTGACCTACCCAATCACGCAGGCCCTGTTGCCGGGCGAGGTGCTGGAAGTGGTCATTGATGACTGGTTTGAAGCGTCCTCGGCGGGTACTTACTTCGTCAACCTGGACTTGGAATTTGAGGATGATGCACCGGACAACAACTACGGCTGGGTGGCTTTTGACCTAGTGGAGTTCGAGGCCAATGACATGGGGCTGCGAGTTTTTTTTGGGAAGCCCGCTTGTTTTGCGGAAGCGGTCAGGACTTCCATTTATTTGGACAACAAGAGTTGTGAAACAATAGCTGCGGGTACGAGCATGTTGTTGCGGGCGGAAAACTTGAGCGGCGATTTGCTTTGGACAATGCCCATCAACTTAGACGAGGACTTGGAGGGCTTTGGAACCGATGTATTGGTGGACTCGGTGGCAGTTAGCAGCTTTGAGGGCAACGGCACCATTCGTTTTGAACTGGAATACGGAAATGACCCGAATTCAGCAAACAATGAAAGCATGAGTGAGGTCGGCTTTTCGGAAGTCATAAACGGTATTTATTCGAATAATTTCAACAATGCAAACAACCTAATTGACGGCGTTTTGGACATACAGGACTACTTCTCCGAGCCGCTCGTCAACTACCAAGGGGAGACTTTTTATGCTTCGACGGGATTGTTCGATAACCCCGATTTCTTTGAGCATTGCCCCGATTTTGAAAGCAATTTCAACAATGATTTTTTTGGCGGCATCACAGCTACCATGCGGGCTTGCGTGGATTATTCAGCACATGTAGCCAATTCATTTAGTTTTGACTTCGCAATGTTCAAGAACAGCTTTGCCGAAGCCGAAGGCTATCCTTACAGTAGCATGGTACAAGCGAAATGGACAGGCAACGAATCGGGCAGCACCATACTTACCGAGAACACCGAAGGCGCAGTAGGTACTTTTTCGCATTCGATACCATTCAATTTTAAAGGAGAACTCCTATTTAAAATTTACGCAGAAATTGGCCAATGGGAAATAGACCCCGCCAATTTTGAGAACGATGACTTCGTGCTGATGGATAACCTGTACATCGGCTATGTCCTAAATACCGATGGCCCACAGCCCAACCCATCCATCACCGTATCCCCCAACCCCACGCAGGGAAGCGTCAACATCCAATCCTCTGGTGCCATGCAGACCCTGCGCCTGCTCGATGTGAGCGGGCGGGTGGTGGAGCAGCGCCAAGTAAGCACCGACCGGGCCGAGCTTGATTTGGGCAAATTTAAGGCAGGCTTCTACTTCCTAAACGTGGAGCTGGAAAACGGGCAGTGGGCGGTGCAGAAATTGGTGAAAATATAGGGGCGAAGATGAGCGGTGACAAGTTTTGGGAAGCTGTCACCGCATTATTTTCTTGGTGCAAATAATTATATCCAGCTAAAACGGCTATTTTTGAGCCGTTCTAGCTGGATATAGTTTTTTATATCCAGCTAGAACCGATGTTTTTTTCACGTTTTAGCTGGGTATGATGAAAAACAATCTTATTGGAAGGAAGGTGGAGACGGCTGTTTTGCAAAAAGCCCTGATTTCCGAGGAAGCCGAAATGGTAGCGGTTTTCGGAAGAAGGCGGGTAGGAAAGACCTATTTGGTGCGGTCGGTTTACGGCAGCAGCATCAAGTTTGAAATGACAGGCATCCAAAAAGGTAGCTTGCGTGAGCAATTGCAGCAGTTCACCAATCGTCTGAACTTTCACGCCAAGCCGCCGATTCCGTATCAAGCGCCCTCAAATTGGCTGGATGCCTTTCAAATGCTCACCCTTTACTTCGACAGCCAGAACCTCGAAGAGAAAATCGTCCTATTTTTTGATGAAGTGCCCTGGATGGCCACCCGGAAATCGGATTTCCTGAAAGCTTTTGGTGTGTTCTGGAACAGTTGGGCCTCCCAAAGCAATGTGGTGGTGGTCATCTGCGGCTCGGCAGCTTCTTGGATGATACAAAAAGTGGTACGGGACAAGGGGGGCCTGCACAACCGAATCACGAGGCGGATTCACCTGCAACCATTCAATTTGGCGGAAACCGAAGCCTACCTTGCCAGCAAATCCTGCAACTTCGACCGCTTCCAAATCATCCAACTGTACATGGCGATGGGCGGTATCCCGCATTATTTGAAGGAGGTGGAGGCCGGACTGAGCGCTGCCCAAAATATTGACCGGATATTCTTTTCAAAAACTGGACTGCTGCACGAGGAATTTGGGCAACTGTACGCCGCATTGTTTGAAAACGCCCAAAACCATGTCCAAATCATTCGGGTTTTGGCGGAAAAATGGCAGGGGTTGACACGGAAGGAGATTGTGGAAATCGGCAGGTTTTCCAATGGCGGGACAATCACGACCGTCATCGAAGAACTGGAACAGTCAGGATTTATACAGCCCTACTATACTTTTGAAAAGCAGAAAAAGGGCATCCGCTACCGCTTGACGGACGAATATTCCATGTTTTACCTGCATTTTATTGAAAACAAACGCCTAGAAGAAAAA
>JALOMF010000321.1 GCA_025455635.1 Saprospiraceae bacterium
GTGGACGGTGGTTCACGGTCTATCGTCTAAAGTCTATTGTCTAAAGTCTTATTTAAACATTGGTCATTGGTTGAAGATTGATTGCGGGGCTGGGGTTCAGCGCCGCCAATTTATCCTTGATGCGCTGCAAATCCTCCTTGTTTTTGCCGAGCATGGAAAGCGACGGCTCCAGCTTCGCAAAATCGCTGGCCGATAGCCGGGCGCTGGGGTTCACGCCCATTTCCCAAAGGAAGTCCACCCAAGCGATAAGCTCGGCGGTGGCGGGGTTTCGGCGCAGTCCGGAATTGCGGAGGTCGAGGAAAAAATCCACGGCGGAGCTGACCATTTCCGTCTGCTTTTTGGCGTCGTAAAGCCCTTTTGCCGCCAATATTTCGAGCAGCGTTTTGGCCTCCTTCGGGAACGGGATATGGTAAAAAGCGCAGCGCCGCAGGAAGGCATCGGGCAGGCTTTTCTCCGAATTGGAAGTGATAATGAGCAGCGGTTTGCGCACTTTCCGCTCCGTACGGGGCTTGTCCCGCTCGGCTTTTTCGGCAAAATAGATGAAGCCCTGGTCGTCCATGGCGGGCTTGCCTTCGATGCCGAGTCCGGCCAGCGAGGGCATCTCGTCCCATTTGGCAGTTTTGAGGTCGTCGCTCGTCGCCTCGTCAATGCGGAAGCCCAGTTTTTCGAACTCAAAAAGCAGGTCGTTCGGGAAGTCCCTCGGCGCCTTGTCAATCTCGTCCACCAGCACTACTTTTCGCATACCGTTCCGGGCCGCCATGATGGCCTGCCCCAGCGCCTCGAACTGGATGTAGTTCATTACGTTATCGGCCTTGTCCTCCTTATTCGTTTTTTCGTCTTCGAGGTGTTGATGCCGATGGTTGTCCCGGAAGTGGCGGATGGCGTCGTAGCGGTAGAGCAGGTCCTTGGCCGTGGAGGTGGTCTTCACGTTGAAGCGCAGCACGGCGTCGTTGAGGCCAAAGCCCTTCTGGTAGTCGGCGTTTTGGGCAATCCAATAGGCCAGTTCGGTCTTGCCAGTGCCAGGCTCGCCGGTGAGGAAGAGGGGCAGCTCCATTTTGATGGCCATTTCGACGGCGGCGATGAGGTTGGGGTCGGGGATGTAATTCGATTTTGTCATCGTATTTTCGATTGATTTCTTGCTGAAAATGAGGCTATAACGGTTGTTTTGACTGTCGTCACCGTTGAATTTGCGCCAGCAAATTACTTCGGTTTCACATGAAAAAGCACCTCGTCCGGTATGGGTTGCTCCGCAATTTTGCCCGACCGCCAAGTCACTTTCAGCTCGTCGCTGCCAGTGCCCTCGAAGTACCGAACCATGATTTCATGGAAGCCAGCCTCCAGCGCCACCACGCTCGACACTTTTTTCAAGCCGTGAAAGCCGTCGTTGTCCACGATTTTTTCATTGTTGAGGTAGAGTGCGCTGCCATCGTCAGAGGCGGTGGAGAAGGTGTAAATCCCCGTCTCCGGCACCTTCACGAAGCCCCTGAACTCATAGCCGTAATGCTCTCCCGTGCCGTTGCTGGGGGCAAGTACGAAGTTCTTGGCCGTGCTTTTTTTCACAGCCTTCATCCCGTCAAAATCAGGCAAACTGCTCCATTCCCCCTCGAAATACAAGGCTTGCAGGCCCGGTGCCGTACTGCCGGGACTCTTGCTGGGTATCGGCGTTTTTTTCCAAAATGATTTCTGCATGGAGCCACTGATGGCCTTGCCGTTGCGGAAGGAGCGGGCCGTCACCGTAGTGGTTTCCGTCAGGACGATGGGCGTTTTGTAAACGGGCGATTGCAAGGTCGGCGCTTTGCCATCGGTGGTGTAATGGATGTCCACATTGCCGCCCTCGTCCATGAGTTGCACTTCGAGTTTGTCAACGAAATAATCATCGCTGGACTTGGCCACGGGCGCTAGGTGGATGTCGGGTTTGCCCTTTAGCTGGAGCATCACCACGGAGTTGATTTTATCGGGCAAAAATTGGGGCAATTCAACGGTGATACCGTCATCCGTCCGCTCCATTTTCAGGCCCTTTGCCATTGGCGCCGCCAAAAAATTGATGCCCATCGGGGTATTGGCCACGCCGTTCAGCACCAATTTGTTGTCACGTGGCGCTTCAAATACGTGCAGGTAAAGAACGGTATTGCCGTCTTTTTCCTTCATCGTGATGCGGCCCCAGTCGAAAAGGCCGAGCGGGCTGGCCTTCGTGCCGTGGATGGATTCGCCGTTTTTCTTCATCCAGTCGCCCATTTCTTTCAGCCTGTCAATGCTTTCCTGCGGAAAAAGCCCCTCGGCGGTAGGGCCAACGTTGAGCAGGAAATTGCCACCTTTCGAGGCGATGTCGGCGAGGTTTCGCAGCAGTTCCCCGGTTGGTTTGAAGTTTTTGTCGGCCCGGTTGTAGCCCCAGTTGCCGTTCATGGTCATGCAGCTTTCCCAGTCCACACCGGGCAGTCCCGTAGCGGGGATTTCCTGTTCTGGCGTTCCGAAGTCCCCAGCGAAATGGCCAGCTGGCGTGAAGCCTGCCATGCCGTCCCGGCTTGCGCCCACCCGGTTGTTGATGAGGATATTGGGTTTCAGGCTGCGCACGTAATTGTAGAGGTCGGTGCCCCTTGTGTTGTTCCAAGTCGTTTCCCATTCGCCATCGAACCAGAGCACGTGGGGCGCATCGCCGTAGTTGGTGCAAAGCTCTTTCAGCTGCTTTTTCATGTAGGTTACGTAGCGGTCGAAATTGGCGCCTTTGGTCGAGCGGTCTTTCTCCCAGATGCGGCGGGGCAGGTAGTCGGGGTGGTGCCAATCCATGATGGAGTGGTAAAAGCAGAGCTTGATGCCTTCTTTTTTGCATTCTGCTGCAAGGTCTTTCAGCACGTCTTTTTTGTAGGGCGTGGCCATGATGTCGAAGTCGCTTGCCTTGCTGTCGTAGATGGCAAAGCCGTCGTGGTGCTTTGTGGTGATGACGATGTACTTCATGCCAGCGTCTTTGGCCATTTTCACCCAGTCCTTGGCGCTGAACTGCGTTGGATTGAATTTGTCCCGGAACTGGTCGTAGGTGTCCAACGGGATTTCGGCGGAGCTGCGAATCCATTCGCCGTAGGTGTTTTTGCCACCCCATTCGCCCGCTGGCACGGCGTACAGGCCCCAGTGGATGAACATGCCAAACCTCGCCTCCCGCCACCATTCCATGCGCTGGTTGCGTTCTGCTTCTGTTTCAATGAGGTAGTTTTTTTGTTCTGTGGTTTTTTTAGGGGAGTTGCAGCCGCCAGTTATCAGCACCAGGCCGAGGATTGCAAGCAGTAGCTTGTTCAATTTGTTTTTCATGATGTTTTCGTTTTTAGTGCCACAAATTACCATTCGGATTTAGCCCATCTATTTGGAAGGGGTAAAAATGGAGAAGTTTGGGGAATTAACGGCAGTAAAATATTTGGGAAAGTGCTGAACCGTGACTCAATCGAATTTGGGGTAAATATTTGCAAACAGAATTTTTAAGCAAATTGGGTTTTTCAAGCACAGCAGATTTTGGTTTTAGTGCCATAAACGCTTTTTTGCCAAAATAAACATGAAGTAATGCCCCAAACAGTCACTTTGTAGGCATGGCCGCTTCGCAAAATCGGCACAATTTTACGATGGCTATCAAAGTTATATCTCCAGTTTTTAGGCGCAATTAAAGCGCATTTCACCAGCACTGTTTTCCCACTATTTAGCTTTTCACCTCCCATCATCGCTTCGCAAAGCGGTGGCTATTTCACTATTTCCCAACGAAAAATCTGGCTTTAAACCAAGCATTGACGGGCGTTTTCGCCTGTTGGGCTGCTTTAATTAGCAATTAAGTATGACTTAAAATATCACCCCCGACCTACACCTGAAAACACTGTGCAAATGAGAAAAAAGGCTTTCGACATCACCGCTTGGGCAATGCTGCTTTTGGGCAGCTTCCCATTTTTTTCCTTCGGAAACAACAATTTTCCCCAAGTCACCAAATTCGAACTGGTGCGGGGCATGGTAGTAGTTCAGGCTGAAATGGATGGTAAACTGGCCAATTTCATCCTCGACACTGGCTCGCCGATGATGATTTTGAACGAAAAATCAGAGGCAGCTTCGGCCAACCAAGCGGCTGGCCTGCAAGGCAGCATGTCGGGCGACTGGAAGACCATCAACATGTTCTCGTGGGCGGGCGTCCGCAAGTTCGACATGCAGGCGCTCACCACCGACATCGGGGCGCTGGAGATGGTCACGAACCGGCCCATCGCTGGCTTGATTGGCTACGAGTTCCTCGAAGACTTTGAACTGCTGATGGACTTCGAGCATCAACTCATCACCCTTGTTCCGCAAGGTGGAAATTCAAAAATGGAGGGCTGGGTGCTCAAGTCGCAAATTCCATTCACGATGGCCGGGCACTTGCCGGTCATCGAAGCACAGATTGGCGACAAAAAACTGCGCCTCGGCCTTGACACCGGGGCCAATACCAACCTGCTCAGTAGCGCTTCCGCCGCTGATTTGGACGCAGAACTGGTGACGCCCGTCAGCAATGCCGGGGTGCTAGGCATGGGCGGTGATAGTTTCAAAATGATGGCCGGCGATGTGGTGGAAACCTCGATTGGCGGGCTGAACTTCTGGAACATGCGCTTTGTTTTCTCCGATATTTCCCATTTGCGCAACCTCGTTGACCACCAAGTGGACGGCTTGTTGGGTTTCCCGTTTTTCAAATCCGGCAAATTCTCCGTGAACTACGCAAGCCAAGTCATTTCTATTTGGGAATAAAAGAAAAACGGCGCTTGGAGATTTCTCCCAAGCGCCGTTTTTATATCTTCTTGAAAATCAGGCCATTAATCCACTTCTACTTCTACTTTCTCCTCATCTTCCTTGGCCTTTTTCTTCTTTTTGTCTTTCTCGTCTTTTGTCTCTACCTGGATTTTAGAACCTGATTCCAGCTTCCTCGAAACTGCCGTGTAAGGCCCAATTACGACCTCTTCACCTGCTTTCAAGCCTTCCAAGATTTCGATATAGTCGTTGTCTTGAATGCCCGTCTTGACGGTTCTTTGCGAAACCGAGTCGCCGGGCATGACCACGAACACAACTTCCAGCAAGTCATCCATCCCAGTTATTTCCGAAGCTCCTTCTTCTTCGTTGACCTTGGCGGCCTTAGGCTCCGACTTGGCATCCTCCTTGTCACGGGTGCCGACGGCTTGGATGGGCACGCTCACGACGCCATCTTTCGTGTTGGTGAAAATCTCCACGGACGCCGACATGCCGGGGCGGAAAGGGTAGGGCTTGCCCGGTTTTATCAGGTCTTTGTACGAAGATTGGTCAATGTCAATCGTGACGATGAAGTTCGTGACTTGGTCGGTGGTCAGGTTCACGCCGCCTGTCGCACTGATGAGGTTGTTGGCAGT
>JALOMF010000322.1 GCA_025455635.1 Saprospiraceae bacterium
AATGTATTATACAAAAAAAAGAGGGTTGCCACATTAGCCATCCCTCTTTTTTTTTGTTTAAATTCAAGTATGCTGATTGCCAATTTTGAGCAGCGCATGGTTTTAAGTGTATTTTTTACATCTTTGCGAAAGTAGCGCAGCGATGCTGCGATGCGTTGCTGATTTTTAACTTAAAACTAGTGAGATTTATGAAAAGCACCCTTCCCATCCTCCTGCTTTGCTTCGCAACAACTGCCTTCAGCCAAGCCACCATCACCCTCAACGCTGACCTCGGCCAGCATACCATCAACCGCCACATCTACGGGCACTTCTCGGAGCACCTCGGCAGGTGCATCTACGAGGGCATCTATGTGGGCGACAACAGCAATATCCCCAACAAGGACGGCATCCGCAACGACGTGGTGGAGGCATTGCGCAAGCTAAAAACCCCCAACCTGCGCTGGCCCGGCGGCTGCTTCGCCGATACCTACCATTGGAAGGACGGCATCGGCCCAAAGGACAAGCGCCCCTCGATGGTCAACGTCTGGTGGGGCGGCGTGACGGAGGACAACAGCTTTGGCACCCACGACTTCCTCAACCTCTGCGAATCGCTCGGCGCCGAGCCATACCTGAGCGCCAACGTGGGCAGCGGCACGGTGCAGGAGGTGGTCGAATGGACCCGCTACACCACCCACCCCGGCGGCGACCCGATGGCCGAATTGCGCAAGCAAAATGGCCGCAAGGAGCCGTGGAAAGTGAAATACTGGGGCCTTGGCAACGAAGCTTGGGGCTGTGGTGGCAATATGACCGCCGAGTATTACGCCAATGTTTACCGCCAATACGCCACGTTCATGTCCGATTGGTCGAACTCCGGCGGCATCTTCCGCATCGCCTCCGGGGCCAGCAGCGACGACTATAAATGGACGGAAGTGCTCATGCGGGACATCCCCCACAACATGCTCGAAGGCGTGGCGCTGCACCATTATTCGGTCATTGACTGGAACGCCAAAGGCCCCGCCACGGGCTTCACCGAGGAGCAATATTTCACCACCATGAAGCGGGCGCTGCAAATGGAGGAACTCGTGACCCGCCACTCGACCATCATGGACAAATACGACCCAAAGAAAAAAGTGGCCCTCGTGGTGGACGAATGGGGCGGCTGGTACGACGTGGAACCCGGAACGAACGGCGCATTTTTGTTCCAACAAAATACCATGCGTGACGCCGTGCTGGCGGGCGCTACGCTCAATGTTTTCAACAACCACGCCGACCGGGTGCGAATGGCCAATATCGCCCAAATCGTGAACGTGCTGCAAGCCGTCATCCTCACCGATGGCCCGAAAATGCTGCTCACGCCAACCTACCACGTTATGGAAATGTACAACGTCCACCAGGACGCCACGATGCTGCCCATCACGCTGCAAACTGCTGATTATCAATTCGGTAAGGAAAAACTGCCTGCCATTTCCGCCTCGGCTTCCAAGGATAAAAACGGCGCAATCCACGTCAGCTTGACGAATGTGGATGCCAACAAGGCGCAGGAAGTGACCATCAATTTGCGGGGCACTTCGGCAAGTGCGGTGAGCGGTCGGGTGCTGGCTTCTGGCAAGATTCAAGACCACAACACCTTCGACCAACCGGAGAAGGTGAAGCCCGTCAATTTCACGGGAGCGACCTTGAAAAACGGGGTGCTGACGGTGAAGATGCCTGCCGCATCGGTGGTGGTGTTGGAGGTGAAATAATTCCTGGGCAGGTGATTTCCGGCGGCCAACGTTAGAAAGTTCCTTGTGGTTATGGCGACTAAGCCGCTACAACCACAAGGAGTTTTTTTTAGGCATTATTGAACTATGGCCATTTGCTTGGTTGCATTCCTAATTTTCTACTTAGTTTTTGATTAAAAAATCGGCAGGGTAAAATAGATGGTAGTGCCATGCCCTTCCTTGGATTCCAACCAAATATTGCCACCATGCCGCTGCACGATTTTCTTGCAAATGGCAAGCCCAAGCCCGGTGCCCGGAAATTTGTCCATGGAGTGTAGGCGGTAGAACATGTCGAACACTTTTTCTTGGTACTTTGGGTCAATGCCGATGCCGTTGTCCCGGACGAAGAAGCAGGCTTGGCCGCTGACATCGGATGTCGTTCGGCCAAACGTGATTTCTGGCTGCGGACTGGTATTGTAGTTGAGGGCGTTTTCCGACAAGTTTTGGAGCAGTTGGACGATTTGCATTTGCTGCGCCAGCACTTTTGGCATTTCACCCCGCACCCGTACGATGGCGTTTCTTTCGGTAAACCTGTCATTGAGCAGCCCGGCCACAGTCTGCCAAACCTCTCCCATGTCCACGGCTTCGTTGGGAGCCATTTCGTTTTTTTCGATACGGGCGTAGTCCAATATATTGTCAATGATGCTGTTCATGTGGTGGGCGTAATTGTTGATATAGCCCAAAAACTGGTGAATGCTTTCGTCGGCATGGTCTTTTAGCCTTCGGTTCAGTAGCCCCCCGAAGGATATGATGTTGCGCAGCGGCGTACGCAGGTCGTGGGAGGCCACAAAGGCGAACCGCTCCAGTTCCTCGTTTTTTTTGGTCAGGGATTCCTGTTGGGCGTTCATCTCGGCCAAGTGCTGAGTGATAGTTTCCTGTTGCTTCTGTTTCAGCCGCTCGTAGGAAATGAGGGTGGACATGATGATGATGGAAAGGCAAATCCTGTTCAGCATGATGTTGAACTTGTCCACCTGCGTGTAAAACTCGGTGACCGGCGTTCTATCCGTTAAGTAGAATACTATTTGTATTAAAATGGAAACGATGAACCAAAAAATGCCCGCCCTGATGGTGGAGAGCGTGACGGCAATCAACGGAGGAAGTATCAGCCAAGCATAAAACTGCGAGGAAACCCCGCTCGTTTGGTTGATGGGTTTTATGAGCACCAAAAAGCAGCCAATCACGGCAATGTTTACGCAGGTGTTGATGTTTCCAGTCCTGATGAAAAACAATAGCAACAACAGGCAAAGCCCCACAAAGGGCAGGTAGGAGATTTTTTGGTAAATCGGGCTGAATAGCGAGGCGATGGCGAAAATGGAGCAGATAATGGTTACGAGAATCAAGTTGTTCAGGAAAAACTGCGCCCTCCTATACTCTTCCGTCTGCGGTTTGAAATGTTTGTCTAGAATTGATACCATGTTTGCAATTGTTTTTTGCCTTGGTTTTCGGAGCAATGGTTTCGCAGGCTTCTCTTGTTTTTCGTTTGGCTCCTTGGCAAAAAGGTTGAATCATTTTAATCTGCCAAAATAAATGCCAAATCGGAATATTATTATACAAATCGCCTTTTACGAATGATAATAGGTACTGCGAAGGTGCAGATTTTCAAAAAAATGTTTTGTTATTGTTTTCAACGTGACCGAAGTTCTATCCTACGTGCATTTACACGGTGCCCCCACGAAGGGCAAAATCCTGATGGTGGCCAGTTCGCCCTCCACCTCCAACCAAACGGGCTGGCACATTGGCTTTTGGGCGGCCGAGCTGACGCACCCACTGCGGGTCTTTCAAGAGGCGGGCTACGAGGTCGAACTCACCAGCACCGAGGGCGGCAAGCTGATGATGGACGGCTACTCCAACCCCACCGATGCCAGCGGCTGGGCGGCGGGATTCATGGCAGATTTTAACCAGTCGGGCAGCGGTGATTTCCAAAAAACGAGCAATTTTGGCGGGTTTTTGAGACACGATTTTTAATTCAAATTTTTTCATCATGAAAATAGCCATCATCGGTTCCGGCAACGTCGGCGGCGCACTCGCCCAGCAATGGGCCAAGGCAGGCCATACCGTCCTCATCGGGGCAAAACTCCCCCTCAGCGACAAGAACATCCAACTCGCTGCCAACATCGGCGAGGATCGGTTCACCTCCATCGAATCTGCCGTGCAGCAATGCGAGGCCGTACTGGTTGCCACGCCACCGACCGCCGTTTTCGACATCATCGAACAAATGGGCGACGTGTCGGGCAAAATCCTGATGGACGCCACCAATGCCGTGCGGCAAAAGCCAGCGCCTTTCGACTCGGTTTTCCATGCTTTGGCGGAAAAAACTGCCGGGAAAGTGGTGAAATGCTTCAATTCCACGGGTTTTGAGAACATGATGAACCCCGTTTACCACGGTGAAAAATTGGACATGTTCATGGCTGGCGACGATGCTGAGGCCAAGGAAGTTGCGAAGCAACTCGCATTAGATGCGGGCTTCGGCACCTGCTGGGATTTCGGCCAAGCCGACAAAGTGGTGCTGCTGGAGCAGTTCGCCCTGTCGTGGATAAACCTCGCCATCATGCAGGGCCACGGACGGGACATTGCGTTTCGGGTGGTGCGGCGGTAGCTTGTATAAAACGGGGAAATGGCCGAGTAAATCAAAAATACCTCGGCCTCAACGCTGGCACCATTGGCGCCGCCGAAGCCTTCACAAAAGCATATTCCAGCAAAAACTCAAACGACCCGGCGTTGCCGTTCCGAACAGCCCCAAGCCCGAGGTCGTAAGCCAAACCCGCCCGAATCCGCTCCGAAATCTGGTATTGGCCAACGGCCACCAAGGCATCGCCGCCAAGGCCGTCGTAGTTTTTGCTCATGCGCAAAGTGCTGCCCAACCACAGCCTCGCCACCTCCGTGAAGCCAAAACCGAGGTGCGCATCGAAGCTCGGCGGCGCATTTTCCACTACCCGAACCGCCCCGGCAGCCCGCATCCTGAGCGTGGGCGAGAGTTCCAGCACGGTTCCCGCATTGGCGAAAACGTGCCGCACCTGCCCGTTCGACTGCCCCCGGTCGAGCACCTGTGGGATGGCTGCGCCCACGAAAAACCGCTCGTTTTCAAAATGGACGCCCATGCCCAGGTTGAACAGGTATTGGAAATCCATCATGCCCTCCACGGCCTGCTTGCTACCAGATATTGTGCGCACCTCCGTCAAATCGGCCTCGTAGCGGGTCATGCTGCCATGCAGCCCGATGCCCAAACGCCCGCCACCAAGCTGCACCCGGTAAGCATAGGCCGCTTGCGCAAAAGTCGAGTTGTAGAAGCCGATACGGTCGTTCACCACCGTCAGTCCCAAGCCGACCCGACCCGCCAAAATCGGCGAGTTCGTACTGAACGCTTGCGTCACGGGCGCACCCTCCAGCCCCGCCCACTGCTGGCGGTGAAATGCCGTAAAAATGGGCAGCCCAGTGCTCCCCGCCGCCCCCGGATTGGCGATGAGCTTATTGTAAAAAAACTGCGAAAAGAAGGGCTGCTGCTGCGCAAACAGGGAGGTGCAACCAAGGAGGAAAAGTAGGTGTAGGTATCTCATTTTATGTAACACGGACTGCTAGTCCGTGCTTTTATGTTTTTTATTATCGTCAAATCCTATTTACGAA
>JALOMF010000323.1 GCA_025455635.1 Saprospiraceae bacterium
ACTGCACTCCCGCTCGAAGAGGTGGACGGTGTTGCCATGCCGGTCGGCAAGCACTTGGATTTCGATGTGGCGTGGCGAGCCGACGTATTTTTCAATAAAAACCGACCCATCGCCGAAGGCACTCGTGGCTTCGCTGATGGCCCGCTCCATTTGGCTGGCCAATTCCGCCTCGTTTTCCACGATGCGCATGCCCTTGCCGCCGCCGCCTGCCGATGCCTTCACCAGCAGTGGGTAGCCCACTTTTCGGCCCACTTCAATGGCTTCCGCAACATCGCTCACGGCGCCTTCCGTGCCGGGCACCATCGGGATGTCGAATTTTTTGACGGCTTCCTTGGCGGCCAGTTTTGAGCCCATCACCTCAATCGAATAGGGCGAGGGGCCAATAAAAATAATGCCCGCATCGGTCACAGACTGCGCAAATGCGGCATTTTCGCTCAAAAAACCATAGCCGGGGTGAATGCCGTCCACGCCGAGCGACAGGGCTACATCTATGATTTTTTGACCCACCAGGTAGGACTGGTTGCTGGGTGCCGGGCCGATGCAAACGGCTTCGTCGGCAAAAAGCACGTGCGGCGAGCGGCGGTCCACCTCCGAGTAAACGGCGACGGTCTTGATGCCCATTCGACGGGCAGTGCGCATGACACGGAGGGCGATTTCGCCACGGTTGGCTACAAGGATTTTTTTCATGGTTGCATGGCCACCAAATTTGGCTGGTTGGCTGATGTTTAAGTTGATGGCCAAAAATAGATTTCATTGGTCAACGGGGCAAAGCTAGTTCATTTGGCTTTTTCCTTGGCTTCGGCTTTCATTTTGCTTCGCAAATAACAGGCACAATCTTCGCCATGTACCTGTTGTTACGGCGAAAAAAAATTAGTTTGTTGCCAATCTTCCCCCATTTCAAGCACTTCGTTTCGCAGATAATTCGTTCATATTCTTGGTTTTGGCTATTTTTGCCTTTTGTCTAGGGCTGTTTGGCCTTGGAAAATCCTTGATTAAGCATGTCATTCAAATCACTCATCTGGCCAATTGGGCTGGCACTACTGCTGACGGCCCTTTCTTGTCAGCGCTCCAAGCGGGGTGCAGGTGAGCGGGTACCTGCGTTCAGCGGTGCCGACACGGCATATGTTGACAAAGTGCTGGCTGGCATGACCACGGAAGAGAAAATAGGGCAGCTGTTGCTTTGGCAAGCACCGATGGGTGATTCGGCGAGCAGGTCACAAGTTTTTCAGAAAACACATGCTGGCCTGGTGGGCGGGGTGCTACTGAACGACCTCCCACTGGCCGATTTCATGTATGCCACCGACAGCCTCAAGCGCAGCGCCAAGCTGCCGCTGTTCTTGGCCACCGACCAAAAAGTGGCGCTCCACAACCAATTCCTTGGCCTTAAAAAATTCCCTTTGCCGCTGGCAATGGCGGCCATTGATTCCACCGAGCTGCATGTTTTTTTGGAGCAAAAATACTTGGAGCATTGCAAGGCGCTCGGCATCAATTTGGCACTGAACCCTAGCTTGAAGATAAATGCGGGTACTTCACAATCTGTTGATTATCAAACTTTTGAGAGTGAAGAAACGGCCATGTCACTTCGCTCGCAGCGCATGTTTGAGCTACTGACCGAGCACCGGATTTTGGCCGTGGCGGATGCTTTGCAAAAATTCGAGTTTGAGCAAAACGACTCCATCCGGGATGTGAAACTCAAGCGATTTTTGGCGCAGACCCACGCTGGATTGGGCGGGCTTGTGGTCACCGACCAAGCGCTCTCGCAGGACACGCTGAAAAAGCTGCCGCCTGTTTACCCCAAAAGCTACCTGACCCGCCACCTTGATTTTCATGGGTTGATGGTCGTGAAATTGGACAAAGGAGAAGCCCCTGAACCTAAACTCTTGGCAGGTGCCGACCTGCTCATCACGCCTGATGCTGGGGAGGTTTTCAGGACATTTGAGCGGTTGCTTGCCGACGGGAAAATCTCGGAAAAAGTGCTAGACCAGCGGGTTCGCAGGGTTTTGCTGGCTAAATCATGGGTGCACGGCGGCAAACTGCCGGTGAAACTGACCATCCTGCCACAGGATACCACGACGCACAAGGCTGTGAAGTTCGTTTCCATTTCTGAAAAAAAAGCCCCATCAGTGCAGCACATCATCAAGCCTAGGCCCACGAATTTGGATGCCAAGGTTGACCAGATGGTTTGCTATTTCGAGGACCCCCGATGGGATTACTACATTGGGCGCCTGTTTGAGAATACAGTGGTTTTGGCCCGTGACGTACAGCATATTTTACCCCTTAAACAAATCCATGATGCTGATTATCAGGTGTTTAAATACAGCAATCGCTCCTTCAATGAATTTGGGGAATTGTTTTCAAAATACGCCGAGTTCAAGCAGTTTGAGCGGCCCATGCCTGCATCCAAAGAGTTGGCGGTACTCGGTTTTGGGAAAACAATGAAAATTCCGACGGCGGTCATCCTACTTGATAGCATTGACTTGCAGCCGGGATTTCACAAACAATTTATTGAGTCGGTGAACGCAGCTGCGGCCCAGTCGGCGGTGGTTTTGTTAAATTTTGGCAACCCCAAGAACATCCAATATTTTGCTCCCAATGTAGCCTGTGTGCAGGTTTTTGAGAAAAATGATTTCACGGAAGCTTACGCCGCACAACTGCTGTTCGGAGGCGTGGCAGCCGAGGCGAAAATGCCCTTGAGCGTGGGCGGTGGGCTAGGCTACGGGGCTTTCGTCCATCAAAAACCCGTGCGGCTTGGCTTCGCAACAGCTGAGCAAGCTGGCATTGCCTCGGAGCGCTTGGTCAGCATCAACGCCATTGCTGAGACGGCGATTGATATTGGGGTATTTCCCGGCTGCCAAGTAGCGGTGGCCAAGGATGGACAGGTCATTTTCTCCAAGAGTTTCGGCAATTTTACTTATAGCAAAACTGCGCAAGCCGTTCAAAACAGCGACCTCTACGACATCGCATCGGTGACAAAAGTAGCGGCCACCACGCTAGCCGCCATGAAAATGGTGGAAAGCGGGCAATTGGATTTGGAGGGCAGGGTTGGCGATTATATCAGTGTGCCAGCAGGTTCAGCCGTAGCCAATATCAAAATCAAGCAACTGCTGCTGCACCAGTCCGGCTTGCAGGCGCAGATGCCGCTTTCCAAGTTTTTTTCTGGTAAAAATGTGCCCGCCAAGGGCTGCAACGACTTTTTTTGCCGCAAGCGAAAAGGAATTTACAGCGTAAAAGTGGCTGATGGGCTGTATTTCAAAAGCTCATACCGGGACACGATTTCCAGGCGGGTTTTCAACCTGACTGTTTCGCCTAGCCCAAGGTTCCGGTACAGCGACGTGAATTTTTATTTGCTGAAACGGGTCATCGAGGCCAAGTCGAACATGGCGCTGGAAGACTATGTTCAGGAGCAAATCTACCGCCCGCTCGGCCTCCGAAACGTGACTTTCAACCCACTGGAGAAGCTGCCCAGGAACCGGATTGTCCCCACCGAGCAGGACAATTATTGGCGCAAGACCCTGGTGCAGGGCTACGTCCATGACCCCAGCACGGCGCTCATGGGCGGGGTAGGGGGCAGTGCTGGGATTTTCAGCAATGCCGAGGATTTGGCCGTTATTTTCCACATGTTGCTCGAAGGAGGGGCATACGGTGGCACCCAGTTTTTTGAGAAAAAAACAGTGGACAATTTCGTGGCCACGCAGAACAGCACCAACCACCGTGGCCTCGGCTTCGACAAGCCGACCAAGCGGAAATACCCAACCTATTCGCCCCATGCATCCGCCAAGTCGTTCGGCCACACGGGCTTCACAGGCACTTGCGTCTGGGTGGACCCAGAGCAGCGGCTGGTCTATGTTTTCCTTTCCAACCGGGTGAACCCAAGTTCCCGCAATGGCAAAATCTTCACAGAGGGCATCCGCAGCCGCATCCACGAGGTCGTGTACAGCGCATTCGGCAGTTTCAACAACAGCTTGCCGGAGCTGCCAGCGGTAGAAGAGGAAATAGAAGTGGAGGAAGGTGCTGGAGGTTGATGGAAGTGGAACTTTTCAGCGTTTTCGCTTTTTACCTATCTTTGAATAAAATCCAATCAACATGGTTGAAGTAACAATCCGCACCGACAACGAACTTGCGCTGCAAAAACTGCTCGATTTCATCTCGACGCTCGGCTTTCAGGTCGTGGGGAAGAAGCAGGTGAAAAATGGCAAGGGCAAGTCAAAAGCTGTGAAAGCTGGGGAGCAAGACCTCACTGAACTGCCGATAGTTTGGGCAGAGGAGCCTGACGTAATGGCATTGGCAGGTATTTGGGAAGGCCAAGAAATTGACCCAGAACAACTCAGAAAAGATGCATGGGGAGGTAGGCTATGAAAAAGGTAATTTGTGATACAAACATTTTTATTCACCACTTTCAAAATGACCCTTTGACTGTGGCTGATTTGATTGCAATTGGTAGCAACAGTGTTTTGCTTCCACCAATTGTTGCCATGGAACTTTTCAGGGGAATGAGCAACAAAAATCAAATGGCACAAATGAAAAGTAAATTGAAGTATTACAACATGATTCATGTCAATGAGGCTACTTCCCAAAAAGCCCTAGAATTCATCGAAACCTATCGCCTGAGCCATGACCTGCGGATGCCCGACGCCATGATTGGCGCCATGAGCATCGTTTACCAAATCCCGCTTTTCACTTACAACACCAAGGATTTTAAGTACTTGCCCGGCATTTTGCTGTATAAATAATGGCGTCAAAGATGCGCCCAATCGTAACCATCCATCCCCTTTAGGCTTTCCTTCAACAAGTCAATGCAGCCCCGAATGTCCTCCTTGTGCGCCATTTCGATGACGGAATGGATGTGCCGGGTCGGTATCGAAATAGCCCCAGCGATGGCCCCATGCTTGCCGGAGCGTTGCAGCCCGACGGTGTCGGTGGCGCCACCAGTCAGGATTTCAGGCTGCCATTTTATATTGTTTTGCTTCGCAACGTCCTTGAGGTAGCTCACCATCCGGTAGTCGCAAATGGAGCCGCTGTCCATGATTTTGATAGCAGCGCCTTTGCCCAACTGCGTCACCATTTCGTGAGGCTGCGCTCCCGGTACATCAAAGGCGATGGTCGTGTCAATGGCGATGCCAAAATCCGGGTCAATGCGGTGCGACGAAGAAATGGCCCCACGAATGCCCACTTCCTCCTGCACCGTGAACACGGCGTAGAGGTCATAAGGCAAGCTCACATCCTTCAGCTCCCGCAAGGCTTCCATCAAGATGTAAACCGATACCCGGTTGTCAATACTTTTGCTGTTCACGCATTCGCCCATTTCGATGAGTTCCCGCTCACGGGTCAC
>JALOMF010000324.1 GCA_025455635.1 Saprospiraceae bacterium
GTTTATATTGCTCATAAAACCCAAGACCACGCGTGTAGTGCCCTGTCAGGTTGAGGTGCCAATTTTGACTAAGTTCTTGGTTATAAATAAGTTGCGCATGGGTTTGACGATAGTTGTCCACCTCGTTATGGTATCCCCCAAAGCCAAAATCCATCCCCGCCGGATTGTACGTCCGCAACGAATCAACGCCCACATACTGCGCTGGCACCCCGTACCAAGCCTGGTAAGTGACCTCGTGGCCATGTAGCAGCACACCCCGCAGCGTAAAGTTTTTGCCGATATAAGATGGTGAAAAATACAATGACTTCAAGTCCGAGCTGGCCCGGTCAATGTACCCGTCCGAGCCGATGATGCTGCCCCTAGCATCGAGGGTGAAGCCCGTTTTGTCCGTGCTGGCTTTTTTGCCAAAAAGCCCAGAGCCGAGCCGGATGCTGGCCTTGCCCGTGTTGAACGAGCCGAAGGTGCCCGTGAACTCGCCGTAGGGAGCCAGTTCCAAGCCGTCGGTGCTGAGGTTGATGGAGGCCCCGAAGGCCCCGCCGCCGTTGGTGGAGGTGCCCACGCCCCGCTGTATCTGGATGCTCTCGGTGGAGGCGGCCAGGTCGGGCAGGTTCACCCAGAAGACGCCCTGCGACTCGGCGTCGTTGAGCGGCACGCCGTTGATGGTTACGTTGATGCGGTTGGCGTCGGTGCCCCGGATGCGGATGCCCGTGTAGCCGATGCCCGCCCCGGCGTCGCTCGTGACCACCACCGATGGCGTGGCGTCGAGGAGGTAGGGCACGTCTTGGCCGAGGTTACGGGCTTCGAGGTCGTCGCTGCCGACGTTGGTGTAGGTGAATGGCGCTTTTTCGCCGGCCCGCACTGCCGTCACGGTGAGTTCCTTCAGCAGGTTTGCCGAAGGCAGCAGCCTGAATTCGAGGGCAGCGGCGGCGTCCGTGCTGACTTTTTGGGTCACTTCCTCGTAGCCCACGAAGCTGACCCGCAGGGTGTAACTGCCCGCCCGGTCGAGGTAGAGGGCGAAGGCTCCCTGCTCGTCGGCGACCGTGCCATCACGGGTTTCGAGGAGCCAGACAGTGGCGCCGGGGAGCGGTGTGCCCGCCTCGTCCATGATTTTGCCCACAATTTTTTGTGAAAAAACGAAGGTGGAAAGCAGCAGGGCCAAGCCTGCCATGAGTAACTTTTTCATCGTGAAAAATTTTAGTGAAAAATTTCCAGCTAGCAAGTTCGCTAGTTGGCACACGATGGGTTACCAATCATAAAATGAAGTGCTGCCGCAATGCAGGACCTTGCTTCATTTCCCTACCTGGCATTACCCGGGCAGGTTCGATGGGTATAATCTCAGCCAGAAAAAAGGAAATCGGGAAATTGAGAAATCGGGAAATTGAGCGACAATGCCTTATTACCGCCCAATTTCCCAATTTCCTAATTTCTCAATTTCCCATTCGAGGCACCCCAAATGAGACGTGCGGCAAAGATAGCAACTTGAATAGAAGCGCCCTTGATTTGTCGCAAAATTGCATTTTCAAAACAAACAAAGATGTAGCTACAATTATTAAGAGGAGATTTGTCGGGGCAGCTGACTTATTTTTACCAATCATTTCCAAGTATGCCCCAAAACTCCCCTTCGAACCTATCAAACCAATCTGCCAGTACCTGACGAATTCATCGGGTCAGGCAAAGCAATTTTCAAAACAACTAATCATTTTCATTGTCACAAGACACACTAATCATCCTCTTTATGAAGAAAAAACTCAACTCAGTTTATCTGCTCTTTGGCGTCCTGCTGGCCGCATTTTTCCAAATGTCCAGCTCCAGCAACCCCAGCAATGGCTACACCGGCGCACCACCGAGCGGCAACACCTGCTCTAGCTCGCAGGGCGGCTGCCATGCAGGCCCCGCTGGCAGCGGAGCAGTCTCCATTGATGGTTTGCCATCTTCGGTAACACCACTCACGGTTTATCCCATTACGGTCACAATGGAGCGCAACAACGCATCGGTTTCGCTTGGCGGCTTCCAGCTGGTCGCCCAGTTGTCCAACAACGCCAATGCTGGCGTAATGAGCAACCCAGGCCCCAATACCACCATTCAGTTCACCGGAAACAAGTACTACGTTGAACATACCTCTGCGGCTGGCTTTTCGGGCGACATCATCACCTTCACCTGCGACTGGACTTCGCCAGCTACGGCCACAGGCCCCATCACCATGTACGTTGCCGCAAATTTTGCCAACGGCAACGGCAGCACCAGCGGCGATGGCGTGGCTACTGCCACAGCTTCCACTACTTTGGCCAGCACAGGCGGCGTCATCGGCGTTACTGTCAATGGCACCAATGTCAGCTGTGCAGGCGGTAACAATGGCGCTGCCACAGCATTGGCCGCAGGCGGTGGAGGCGGCCCTTACAGTTTTGCTTGGTCAAATGGCGACAACGACGCAACCATTACTGGCCTCACCGCCGGAACCTACACCGTCACTGTCACCAACGCAGTGGGGGGCAATGGTACGGGTTCCGTGACCATCACACAGCCCTCCCCGCTCAACGTTAACATCACCAACCAAACCGATGTAGATTGCACCAACCCCATGGGGTCGGCTACTGCTCAAGCAAATGGTGGCGTAGGCAGCTACACCTATTTGTGGCCAAATGGGCAGACATCCCCCACGGCCATGCTGAGTCCAGGCACACACATCGTAACCGCCACAGATGGCAATGGCTGCCAAGCCACTGCCAGCGTTAACATCATGTCGAATACAACAGCTCCCGTGGCCAACGCCGGGCAACCTGTTGGGTTGTCATGTGGCAGCGCTACGGCCAGCCTCAATGGAAGTGGTTCCTCGGTCGGCGCTGATTTTCAGTACCTCTGGACCACCATCAATGGCAATATCGTGAGCGGGGCAAACACCCTAAACCCAGTGGTCAACGAAACGGGCACTTACACGCTCACCGTCACCAACCTCAGCAACGGCTGCACGGCAAGCGACGAAACCACGGTAACTGGTAGCACCTCCATTCCAAATTCAAACGCTGGGCCTGATGCGCTGCTAACCTGTGCCACGCCCCAACTGCAATTAAACGGCAGCCTGTCGTCAACAGGCACAGGTTTCAGCTACCTTTGGACGACCGCCAACGGCAATATCGTCAGCGGGGGCACCACCCTGACGCCTACCGTCAACCAGCCCGGCACCTACTGCCTCACAGTCACCAACCTCAGCAATAGCTGCTCGGCCACCGACTGCGCCATCGTGACCAGCAACACGGCAGCGCCACTGGCAAACGCTGGAAGCGCCTCTTCGCTCACCTGCTCCGTTTCGCAAGTCACACTGAACGGCACGGCCTCCTCCCAAGGCAGCAATTTCAGCTACCAGTGGACGACCACCAACGGCAATATCGTCAGCGGCGCCACTACCCTGAACCCCGTAGTCAGCATCGCTGCCACCTACACCCTCACCGTCACCAATGCCACAAACGGGTGTACCGACAGCGACAACGTCACCGTAACCACCAACACCACGCCGCCAACCGCCAACGCTGGCCCCGACAAAGCTTTCACCTGCAACAGCAGCTCCGTCGTGCTGGACGGCTCCGGCTCCTCACAAGGGGGCAATATCAGCTACCAGTGGAGTGGCCCCGGCATCGTTTCGGGAGGCAACACGCCCAACCCCACCGTGAACGTCCCCGGCAACTACAGCCTCCTCGTCACCAACGCTGCCAACGGCTGCACCAGCACTGACGTCGCCATTGCCTCACAGCCGCCCACGCTTGTTGCTAGTATTTCCGCTTCGCAAAACGTGGCCTGCAACGGTACCAACACGGGCAGCGCAACAGCTGCTGGAACGGGTGGCAACGGGGCTTTTACCTACCTCTGGTCAAACAGTGCCACCACTGCGCAAATCACGGGCATTGCCGCAGGCACCTACACCGTGACCGTGAAAGACGCCGACAATTGCACGG
Source organism: Saprospiraceae bacterium (assembly GCA_025455635.1). GTDB lineage: Bacteria > Bacteroidota > Bacteroidia > Chitinophagales > Saprospiraceae > UBA6168. Next base: position 3,948 of record JALOMF010000324.1, read on the forward strand.
CTACAGCCAGCGTGACCATCACCCAGCCGCCCGTGCTGAACCCCAACGCTAGCGCCACGGGTGTGGCGGGCATCGGAATCAACAACGGAACCGCCACGGCCAGCCCCATGGGCGGTGTGCCTGGCTACACTTTTCTTTGGAACAATGCCTCCGGCGCAAACGTCGGCACCACCCCATCCATCATCAACCTCGCCCCTGGCAACTACACCGTTACCGTCACCGACGGCAACAACTGCACCGCTTCGCAAACCGTCACCGTGGCCAGCTTTAGCTGCGCTGGTTTTGGGGCAAACATGGCCTCCACCAACCCAAGTTGCAATGGCGGCAGCAACGGTACAGCCACGGCAACCCCATCAGGCGGTGCATCGCCCTTTAATTATGTTTGGTCAACAGGCGCTACCACGAGCAGCATCAGCGGTTTGACGGCTGGCAGCTACACGGTCTCTGTCACTGACCAAAGTGGCTGCGTGGTGACGGGCAACGTGTCGCTCGTTTCACCATCCGCTCTCAACCTTGCGGTGCAGCAGACGGCCATCCCATGCAATGGCAGCAACTTGGCAGGCGCCACCGTGAATGTAACTGGCGGAACACCCGGCTATACCTACGTGTGGTCAAACGGCGGCACGGGGGCTTCGCAGAACAATTTGCCGGCAGGCAGCTACACCATCAGCGTCACAGATGCCAACGGCTGCACGGCCAACGTACAAGCCAGCCTCGTTGAGTTGCCAGCTTTGGCAGGCAACTTGACCGCCTCCGCAGAATCGGGGGTAAATGCCAATGACGGTACGGTTTCCGTGGCCATGACCGCCGGCATAGCGCCCTTCCAGTATGTTTGGACCAATGGCGCTACGACATCTGCCATCACCAACCTCCAGCCGGGCAACTATTGCGTGAGCGTGACCGATGCTTTTGGTTGCACGTTCACTGGCTGTGCAACCGTGGCTGCCTTTGGCTGCGCAGGCCAAGCACTATCAGTCACAGCTGGGAACGTAAGCTGTGCAGGCAGCAGCGACGGCACGGCACAGGTGTCGGCGACGGGCTTCCAGTCACCCATCACCTATGCATGGGCAAACGCAGCGGGAAGCATCATCGGCACGGGCAGCGCTGTGGCCAACCTGGGCGGGGGCAGCTACTCCGTGAGCGTGTCGGGGGCCGATGGTTGCCAGTCCACGCAGGGTTTCACCATCACAGAACCGACAGCGCTTGCCATCAGTGTTTTGACCCAAAACAACATCGAATGCGCCGGCGAATTGGATGGCTCGCTGACCGTGGGCGGCACAGGTGGCACTCCAGGCTACGATTACGCTTGGTCAAATGGTGCCACCACACCGACCATTGCCGGGCTGGGCGCTGGCAGCTACACGGTGGTCGTG
>JALOMF010000325.1:0-582 GCA_025455635.1 Saprospiraceae bacterium
GGCCATTTTCGAGTGGTTGAGGTTGTAGGCGGCACCTTGGGGGTCGGCCTCGGAGGGTTTTAGCCACACGAAGATGCGTTCTTGCTGGTGGCGGGGCAGCGAGTTGAAGCCGAGGTTGGCGACGAAGGCCAAGATGCTACCTATTACGAAGGTGCCGACCACGAGCGTAACGAGGCGGTTTTTGCGCTTGATCCACTGAAAAACACTCAGGCCAAGCAGTATGCAAACTGCGCCTATCAAGACGGCGACCTGCTGGCCGTACTGCACCCCAATGACAGCCGCTGTGACCATCAGCACGAAGGCCGAGAGCCAATAAGGCCGTTTCTCGGTGTTCCAGACTAGGAAATACCAGCTCCACGATAAGGATGACGCCGGATAGCCCCTCCCGGAAAAGCACCAGCTGGAGCGACATGAACACGAGCGCCGAACCGGCATCGGGCTGCAGCAGCAGTAGCAGGATGGGCACCACGAAGAAGGCAACGGCGTAGGCGATGGTCTTGGGCGAGCGCAGGTTGTTGACGTAAGCGCCGAGGTAGCTGGACAGTGCCACGATGGTGCCGAACTTGGCAAATTCGGAAGGCT
>JALOMF010000325.1:595-5909 GCA_025455635.1 Saprospiraceae bacterium
ACCGCCGCCAAAGTCGAACCAAGCGGTAGCGCCGTTTATTTCCTTGCCCAACACCAGCACCAATGCCAGCAAGACCATGCAGGCCACGTAAATCACATTGGCAAATGTGCGCCAAAACTTGCCATCAATCAGGTACGTCGCAAACAAGACCACGAGGGCTATGCCTACCCAAATCAGCTGCTTGCCTGCCGGGTTTTTCATGAAGTCCACGAAATTGTCCTCATAGCCCTGCCCGTAGCCCACGGTGTAAATCATCGTCCAGCCGATGAACACCAGCGCCAGGTAAATGGAAAGGACTATCCAGTCAATTTGCTCTTTGCTTCGTGAAGCCATTCTTTGGAGGATTTGCGGATTTGAGGATTTGAAAGGGTCACTAAGTAGATTTACGATTTTAGATTTACGATTTACGAGGCACAAGTCGTTGATTTTGAAAAACTTAGACTTCAATCGAAATCTAAACTAATTTCAATGACCTACTTAGCTTAAATCTTCAACATCCTCATCAATCAACGTATTCTACGATTCGGAGCAGGCGGAAGCCTGCCGAGATTTCAAAGGTAACGTTGCGCACGATGCGCTCTGGTATATTGCCGTTTTGTCGGGTAAACGGGTTGTAAACATTGTTGATTTGCGGCTGGCGGTACTGCTGTGAGAAGTCGGGGTTGACGGTAAACTCCAAATTGGCCCCGACCAACTCGCCCAGGGAGAACTCAAAGCCACCACCCAAGGCAACGCCGTAGTTCCATTTGCGCACATATTCATCAGCTGGGTAAAATAAGGTGTTGTTGGCCTCATTGAGCGCCTTGTATTCCTTGAGGTTGGTGCTGAGGGTATAATCGCCCCGCAGCCCGATGAGGTAGTAGGCCATCAACCTGTCGGAAAGCTCGTACTTCCGCTTGGCGCCCAAAACGACGGAGATGTTCCTGAAAATGAACTCCTGCGCTGGGAGGCGGAAAGGCTGATTTGGATTGTTTATGTTAAAAAACTGCTGATTTCGCAGCGCACTGCCCTTTAAATGGTAGCCAGCTTGCGCATAGATGGAGAACTGCGCCGACTCGTCAAGGCTCTCCGCCGAGATGGCCCCGTGGTACTTGAACAGCGGGTCTTGGTCGAAGCTGTTCCACTGTTGTACGCCGAGGGTGAGGCCGCCCTTGAGGGTGTACGCCGTGCCTTGGGCATTCAAGCCGCTGAACACGAGCAGGTTGAGCGATAGTAAGGTAAAAATTGTAACATTCTTCATCCTTGCTTTATTTTTTCAAAAAAGCGCAGCCAAACCTGCGAGTGAGTTTGGCTGCGCCCGTTCCGTCCGGCAAATCTAAAAAACTTAGTGCGAATCAAGCTTGACGCTTACTTCACCCGCAGCTTTTGGCCGATTTTGATATTGTTGTCGGCCAAGTTGTTGAGCCGCTTGAGTTCGTCCACGGTGATGCCGTAGCGGCGTGAAATATTGAACAGCGTATCGCCTTTTTCCACGGTATGAAAAGCAGCCCCAGCGGGCTGGTCGGTTTGGCCATTGGTCGGTGCATCAGGCACGAAAATGCCATTGCCCGGGTCGGATGGCATGGGGTCCACATCGTCGTCCTGCATGAAATCATCGTCAGGGTCGAGCAGGTTCGGGATGGTTTGGGTAGGCTTAGGCTCAGAGGCAAGGCGTGGCTTGTCGGACTTGGGTATATTGAAGCCACGCAGCTTGAGCCGCTGGTTGACTTGCACCTCGGCTTCATTCGGTATGCGGTTTCGCTTGCGCAAACGGCTAGCCTTCACGCCGTAGTTCTGCGAAATATCGAAAATGGTCTCACCTTCTTTCACGTAGTGCCATTTGTTGCCGCCCCTTGCCCGGCATCGCTTGGGCTGGAGGAAGATGCGGGTATCGTCGGCGAGCGGAACGTTCACTTGTGGCAGTTGCTCGTTGTACCGTTCCAGCCGCTTCATGGGGATGTTGGCCCTTTGGGCGATTTCCTCCACGGTCACGTTGTTTTTGGCAAAAACGACCCGAACTTCGTTCACTTTGCGCACATCCAGCCCTGCGATGAGGTCTTTCGGCTTGTCGGGGCGGCCATCGGGGAAGTTGTCGTCGGATAGCAAGTCGTACTGGTGCAGCTCGTAGGTTTCGATGAGCTTGATGAGCATATTGTCGTAATTGCCAGCCGTGGCGTAGCCAGCGGTCTTGAGGCCCCTAGCCCAGCGCTTGTAGTCGGTGATTTCGAGGCGGAAGAGGAAGCCGTAGCGGTTCGCCTTCTTGGGGTCACGCAAGAACTCGGAGTGGGCGATGTAGGAATCCTCCACGTTTTTGTACTTGCGGAAGCAGGATTTTTTCAGGTTGCCAAAATCGTCGTAGTCGTCATCTTCCAATGCGTAAGTTTTGCCAGTCCAGTCGGCATGGCACTTTATGCCAAAGTGATTATTAGCTTTGCGCGCCAGCTCGCTGTTGCCAGCGCCAGATTCGAGCAGTGCCTGCGCCAGTTTGATACTGGCAGGAATGCCCGCTCGGTTCATTTCCTTTACGGCAAGTTTTTTGTACTTTTCGATATAGGACTGGAAGTTGGCGTTTTGAGCTGACATCGAAGTTGCGGCTAAAAACGCCAATGCGAAAACAAGGGATTTGCTGTACATGAGGCTGCGATATTGAGTTTTGATATTGGACAAAATATGCATACAACGGTTTGTGGCAAGAGAACGGAGGCGTTGAAAATTCTATTGCCTTGGCCGACAGGCCGACCGTTTTTTTGCAAAGGTAAAAACTGGAGCGTGTCTTTTTATTTTACAATTTTTGATGGAAAGTTTCTACATATTATCTTCCTTGCATATTTTAGCGTCCGATTCTGATAAAACGGGAATTTTGGTCTTTAACCAACGAAACACTTTTCACCACACAACCTCTGGTTGTCATTAACATAGCATGAACACACAGGCCCGTAGATACCTATTCATTGATTACGAGAACCTGCTCCAAGTAAAGTTCAAGAAACTGGAGAAGGTCGCCTCGAAAATCTTCATCTTCGTCGAGTCCACTCAGGAAACGGTGCCCCTTGCGCTTGTGCGCCAAGCACAGCGTTCTGGCAAAAACCTCCGGTGGATAGTGGTGAACAACCCCGGCGGCGGCAAGCTCAACTACCACATTGCCTTCATCATGGGCAAGCTCCACCAGAAGCTCGAAGCCGACGTGGAGTTCGCTGTCGTGTCCAACGACCCTGAGTTCGACCCCCTCATCAGCTTCATCAACACCACGGGACGCAGCTGCATCCGCGTGAAGCGCAAGCAGGACGACTCCTCGGTGTACGAAGAGTCCACCCTCAACTACAATAAGCCACCAGAATTTGTGGACGAGTTCTCGATGTCCTCCTTCCACAACCACGAGGACGATGACGACGGGATGCCCGTAATGGTAGAGGACGAACTAATCACCCGCACCGCCGAGGAGACCGTCAAGCGGCTCATCCGCTCCGGCAACCGCCCCGCAGAGATTTCAACTTTGAAAAATTACATACTTTTGCACAGTCAAGAGGTTTCCCTGAACGGAAATGTCGAACGCATCATCCAAAAATTGAAGGATAGCAAGGACATCGAAATCCAAAAAGGGGAGGTCATCTACAATTTCTAAAAATAGACTTTGGGACAATAGATATTAGACATTAGAAGCCGTGATGGCTATCCTGTGTGCCATCTAAAGTCTAGTGCCTCCTGTCTAAAGTCCGAAAAAAGAAGACTACGCAAAATGATGGAAGAAATTAATGCACTTATGAAGGCATCGGAGGAGTCCATGAACGCCTCCATAGAACACCTCAAGTACGAACTCACCAAAATCAGGACCGGCAAAGCCTCCACCTCCCTGCTCAACGACCTTGCGGTCAACTACTACGGCGCCATGACGCCCGTGAGCCAAGTGGCCAGCGTCTCTACCGCCGACGCCCGCACCCTCGTCATTCAGCCTTGGGAAAAAAGCATGCTCCGGCCCATCGAAAACGCCATCTTCGAGGCCAACCTCGGCATCACGCCGATGAACGACGGCGAGGTCATCCGCCTCACCATCCCGCCGCTCACCGAGGAGCGCCGCCGTGATTTGGTGAAAAAAGCCAAGCACGAAGGCGAGGAAGCCAAGATAAGCGTGCGCAGCATCCGTCAAAAAACGCTCGACGTGATAAAAAAAGCGGTGAAGGACGGCTACCCAGAGGACGCCGGGAAGGACAAGGAAGAAACCGTTCAAAACTTGGTGAACAAGTACGTCAAAACCATTGATCACCTCATCGAAGTGAAGGAGAAGGATGTGATGCAGGTTTGACAAGCTGCAAGCATTTGTTCAATCCCTGATTTTCGGCCAAAAAAAAGCCTCCTGTGGAATTTTGAGTTTTTTATGACTCAAATCACAGGAGGCTTTTGGTTTTTACACTATACTAGACAAGCTCTAAAACAAGCTCTGAATAATCATCTCCTCCGTAATCCCCTCCGCCTCCGCCTTGTAGTTCCGCACGATGCGGTGGCGCAGCACGTAATTGGCGATGGCCTTCACGTCCTCGATGTCCGGCGAGTACTTGCCGGAGACGGCGGCGTGGCATTTTGCGCCAAGCACCAAGTATTGCGAAGCACGGGGGCCAGCGCCCCACGAGATATAATCGTTGACCTTTTGTGTAGCCATTTGGGTGCCTGGGCGGGTCTTAGTGGCCAGTCCTACTGCGTATTCCAGCACGTTGTCAGAAACCGGGATTTTGCGCACAAGTTGCTGAAAAGCAAGGATTTGCGTATCGTTGAGGATATGCTTGAGTTCTACCTTGACATTGCTCGTCGTGCTTTTCACCACGTTGATTTCCTCTTGGTAAGAAGGGTAATCCAGCGGGATATTGAACATGAAGCGGTCGAGCTGTGCCTCCGGCAATGGGTAGGTACCCTCTTGCTCTATGGGGTTTTGCGTAGCCAACACAAAAAACGGTGCTGGCAAAGTGTGGCGGGTACCCGCCACCGTCACCGAGCGCTCCTGCATGGCTTCCAGCAAGGCGGCTTGGGTCTTTGGCGGGGTACGGTTTATCTCGTCAGCCAGTACGATATTGGAAAAAAGCGGGCCTTTATTGAACTTGAAATGGCGGTCATCGCCAAGGATTTCCGAGCCAGTGATGTCGCTCGGCATCAAGTCCGGCGTGAACTGGATGCGCTTGAAGCCAAGGTCGAGCACCTCGGCGATGGTGCTCACGAGCAGGGTCTTTGCGAGGCCCGGCACACCCACCAACAGGCTGTGGCCATTGGAAAACAGGGAGATGATGACGGATTTCACCACTTCGTCCTGGCCAACGATGACCTTGCCGATTTCTTTTTTGAGTTCTTT
>JALOMF010000326.1 GCA_025455635.1 Saprospiraceae bacterium
CCATCGCCCACTATGCCACCGCTGCCAGGGGCGTGCACTACGACCTCGCACCAGTGCAGCGGATTGACATGCTCAACGTTTCCTCGTACGCCCCTTCCGGGGTGGAGGGCAAGGACTTGATAGCTTTCGTGAAAAAAGTGATAGACAGTCAGACGCTCGGCACTTTCTGTTTCCACGGGGTGGGCGGCGAGTACCTGACCGTGTCGAAGGAGGCCCATGAGGAGCTGCTGCACTGGCTGGACGCCCACCGGGGCGAGGTCTGGGTCACCACTTTTCAAGCGGCGACGGATTATGTGAGGGGGAGGCAGTGAGGCGGTTCCGTTCAACATTCGCCGTAGGTGCTTCTTGACCGCTGATTTCCTTTAGCCTACATTTGCCTTTTCATCAGTTCTTCACAAAACCTTACCAGATGGTCGTCCGTAAACGCTACTTTTTAACACTACTGACCGCTTGGACAATGTGCAGTTTCGTTTATGCTCAATCCGACACCTTGCGGCTTTCCAACGGCAGGGTATTGGTGGGCAGCTACAAGGTTTCGCACACGCTTCAGGAAGTGGAGCACAAAACGAAGTTCAACGAGGTTTATAGGGCCAAAGACGTACTGAGCCTCTCGACTGCCAAGCGGCACTACCTGTCCACAGATATTCGTACCAAGGGCGAAACCTCGCACTACTTGGTCGAGCGCTTGGTTGACAGCGAAGTGGACCTCTACGGCATTGACTTCCCGTCAGGCTATTTCAACACCAATTCCGTGGCGCAGTCCTTTTTCTATTTTGAAAAAAACGGGGTGCTCACTTATGTGAACAAGGGCGATATTGAGGGTTTTTATACCAGCTATTTTGGCGATTGCTATGGCTGGATTCCCGATAAAAAACTACAGTACAACGAGGGCAGCGTGACCAAGATGCTTAATGCCTACAACAAGTGCCTAAACCCCAATGCCGAGGAAAAAGTGGTAGAACCCGTCCTCACTGGGCTTTACTTGACCGCTTTCGGCGGCATTGGTCGCCAGTCGCACTATCCCCTCAACACGGCCTTCAACGGCGGGCGCTTCAAGGACGTTTCCAATCATTTTGGGCTTGGCCTGAACTTCGTCATTCAGCACAAGTTCGTAATTGGGCTGGAGGCAAGCCACACCCAGCACTCTATGAGTTCCCCGATTTTTTTGGTGAGCCTCAATGACAATAGCCCTATCCAGCTCAACGCCAATTTCAATTCCTATTGCTTTCAGCTTTCTGGCGCTTTTAACCTGCGGTTCAACAAACTAACCATTCTGCCGGGAGCTAGTGTCGGTGTGGGAAAAATATACGGCTATTCCGACAAGCAGGTACAGCAAAATATTTTCATCAATTTCACACCATATACTATCAACCCGCTTGCGGAAGCGATTTTCACTTTTGAAGAACCTTTTTATAACCTATATGCTTTTACCACCATTGGATATGACATTGGCAATAAGTTGGGCCTGTTTGCTAGAGGGGGATTTGATTTGAAATTGACTAAATCATTGGCGGGCGAAAAGTCAAAGGGTAACAAACAGGGAAACCATGCCATTGATGGCCTGTTGTTATCGTTTGGGGTCGCTTACAAAATTAAAAACTGAAGCGATGAAATGGAATTTTGGGCCAATTACCGCAAAGGCCATGAAGATACTTGCCCTTGTTTTGGCATTAATGGTAGTCGGATGCTACCGTGAAGATAGGGAAGACTATACCAGCCAAGGCAACCCGAACTTTTACTACCTCGACGAGAATGGCGTTGAAAGAGGCTACTTTCCATTGGTGCCTCCTAATTTTATTGAAGGCAAATACAAAGGGCTGCTCGCCAGTGTTTACAATCGCCTAGAATATCCGGAAGAAGCAGTATCCAACCAAACGGAGGGCCGGGTGACCATCAGATTTACGCTAAAGCCCAATGGCACGGTGGAAGACGTCATGATTAAAGCCGACATCGGCGATGGCTGCGGGGATGCTGCCGCCAAGGCGGTACGGGAAGCCCTGCAAGGCCAGCCATACGAGCCAACCGGCGAAGGCTTCGACGTTTATGGCGAACTTTACATCAGTTTTGAGTTATTTTAAACAATTGATGCATTCGTACATTTTAGCCTTGGCCTGAATTCGTGGTGCATGGCTTCTTAATTTTTTGTTAACATTTGGGGCAAGCACATCTTTTCCAAAAAATATCCTCCCTTGCCCTATTTTTACACCACAAACCACATCCATCTTTTCAAAATAACCTTATGGCAATCTTCAACTTAAACATCAACGGAAAAAAACAGCAGGTGGACGTGGACCCGACCACGCCCATGCTATGGGTCTTGCGTGACCACCTCGACCTCGTGGGCACCAAGTACGGCTGCGGTGTCGCCCAATGCGGGGCCTGCACCATCCACCTCGGCGACGTGGCCATGCGCTCCTGCCAGCTGCCCGTCTCACAGGTCGGCGAGCAGCCCATTACCACCATCGAAGGGCTTTCGGAGCACGGCGACCACCCCGTGCAAAAAGCTTGGCTCGAACACGACGTGGCCCAATGCGGCTACTGTCAGGCCGGCCAAATCATGAACGCCGCTGCCTTGCTCAAGTCCAATCCCAAGCCCAGCGACGCCGATATCGAAGGTGCCATGAACGGGAATATCTGCCGCTGTGCCACCTACACTCGCATCAAGGCGGCGATTAAAACGGCGGCGGGTTGATTGTTAAAATTGCTTGATTGTTAAATTGTTACTCGTTTCACGACAACAATCAAACAATTGAGCAATCGAGCAATCCCAACATTTCAACAATCAAACAATCCAACAATGACAACAGTCAAATTATCATACGGACGCCGTTCCTTCCTCAAAACAACGGCACTTGCTGGTGGCGGCTTCATGCTCGGCATCAGTTGGCTGGCAGCCTGCAAATCCGGCACAAAAGAAGCCGAGGCCATGCTCACCATGCCCAAAGAATGGTTCGACCTGACGGGCTTCCTGAAAATCGGGGAGAACGGCGTCGTCACCATCATGTCCCCCAACCCGGAAATCGGGCAGAACGTGAAAACCTCCATGCCCATGATTGTGGCCGAAGAACTCGACTGCGATTGGAAAAACGTCATCGTGGAGCAGGCCCCGCTGAACACGTCCATCTTCACCCGACAGTTGGCAGGTGGCAGCGAATCCATCAAGGAATCGTGGAAAGCGCTGCGCACGGCTGGCGCTGCGGCACGGCAAATGCTACGGGAAGCAGCCGCCCAAGCATGGCAAGTACCTGCGGAAGAAATCACCACAGCGGCTGGCGTTTTGAAGCATGAAAAAAGCGGCAAATCGGCGGGTTACGGCGAAATGGCCTCCGCTGCCGCAAAAATCGCCGTGCCAAAAGAGGTGAAAATGAAGGACGCCAAGGATTTCAAAATCATCGGCACGCCCCGCAAGAACGTGGACGGCAAGAAGATAGTGACCGGGCAGCCGCTCTTCGGCTTGGACTACAAGCGGGAAGGGATGCTCATCGCCATGTTGGTACACCCGCCCGCCTTCGGCATGAAGCTGAAATCGGTGGACAGCACGGCAGCCAAGGCCATGCCCGGCATCGTGGACATTTTCAACCTTAACGTTTATAACCAAGGCTACGAAAAGCAGTGGTGCGACACCGAGGCTTTCAATGAAAAAATCGTGGTGGTGGGCAAATCCACTTGGGAGGTGATGCAGGCCAAGAAGGCGCTGAAACTGGAGTGGGAGCCATTCCCAGCCTACGCCGAGAACGTGCAAGGTTGGGGCGGCCCGCAGAAAGTCACCATTCCCGGTGGCTTGGAAAACACCGCCGACCACCAGAAAAAAATGGCCGACCTGACCGCCAAGCCCGCCCAAGTGCTGCGCAAGGACGGCGACCCGGATGCTGCTTTCAAGTCCGCCGCACAGGTCATCGAGCGCACCTACACTGCGCCGTTCCTCGCCCACAACACGATGGAGCCGATGAACTTCTTCGCCCACGTGACGGCGGACAAGGCCGAACTCGTCGGGCCGATACAGACGCCGGAGTTCGTCGAAAAGACGCTCAGTGCTAGGCTGGGCCTGCCCATCGAAAAGATTGACATCCAAATGACCCGCATGGGCGGCGGCTTCGGTCGCAGGCTTTACGGGCATTTTGTGGTGGAGGCTGCGGCCATTTCACAAAAAATGAATGCGCCCATCAAGCTGGTTTACACCCGTGAGGATGATATGTCGGCGGGCGTTTACCGTCCTGCCTACCACGTCACCTACCGGGCGGCGCTGGATGCCAACAAAAACCTCATTGGCTTCCACATCAAGGGCGGCGGCACTTCCGACAGCCCCATCCATGCCAACCGCTTCCCAGCGGGCGCTGTGGACAATTACCTGGCGGAAGAATGGCGCTTGGACACCAATATCAGCACCGGGGCATGGCGGGCACCGGGGTCGAACTTCATCGCCGGGGCCGAGCAGTCCTTCCTCGACGAAGTGGCGGAGGCCGCCGGGAAAGACCCCATCGAGTTCCGTTTGGCGCTGTTTGAAAAAGCACAGAAAAGCCCCGTGGGCAAGGACAACGACTACGATGCTACCCGCTACGCTGGTGTGCTTAAAGAAATCAAGGAGAAATCGGGCTGGGGCAATAGCCAAGCCAATGTCTTCCGGGGCGTGTCCGCCTATTTCTGCCACAACAGCTACGTGGCACAGGTGGTGGACATGGTGGTGGAAGGCGGCAAGCCCATCATCCAGAAGGTGCATTGCGCCGTGGACTGCGGCATCCTCGTGAACCCCATCGCTGCCACCAACCTCGTAGAGGGCGGCATCGTGGACGGCATCGGCCATGCCCTGTACAGCGGCATGAGCTTCAAGGATGGCACGCCGGAGCAAACCAATTTTGACAAATACCGCCTCATCCGGCACAGCGAAGCGCCCAAGGCCATTGATGTTCACTTCGTAAAAAGCGAGGTGGACCCGACGGGCCTCGGCGAACCGGTGAACCCGCCCATCATCGCCGCACTCGCCAATGCGATGTACAAGGCCACGGGCAAACGGGTGTACAACCAGCCGTTTGCGATGGGGGCGGCGGTGCTGGGGTGATTTGATTTCGCCTGCCTGTCGGCAGACAGGGATTTACGATTGCGGATTTCGGATTGGGGGCAGTGGTGATACCTTCTTGTGGGGGTGTCACCATTGTTTTTTTTAGGACTGCTCAAATAGGCGCCTTTATTTTGATTAACAAAGATTTTGGTGCAAATTTGCCCTAAAATATTATATACACATGCGCTACTTAAGCATTCCCGCTTTCTGCCAGTGTCGCAACTGGTTTTCGGTGCCGTCGGCGTAGGCCAG
>JALOMF010000327.1 GCA_025455635.1 Saprospiraceae bacterium
CGATATTTAGTAGTTTTCTCATGTATGTTCTGGGTGCGACCGCCAGCTGCAAAAGGCAGTTTGGCGGTCTTTTTAATCCTTCTCCAAATACGCTTCATACCCCGTAATCTCCAACCGCTTGTACTTCGCCGCCACCTCGTCCGCCAGTTTTTGCTTGTACTGCACGATGCGCTCCAGCAACAAATGGTCGTTCGTGCCGAGGATTTGCGCAGCCAAAATGCCAGCGTTTTTGGCGGCGTTCAGGGCCACGGTGGCCACGGGCACGCCGTTCGGCATCTGGAGGATGGACAGGATGGAGTCCCAACCGTCAACGCTGTTGCTGGATTTGATGGGCACACCGATGACCGGGAGCGGCGACAAGGATGCCACCATGCCCGGCAAATGCGCTGCACCGCCTGCCCCTGCGATGATGACCTTCACGCCACGTTGGTGTGCGTTTTTTGCAAACTCGAACATGCGGTCGGGGGTGCGGTGGGCTGATACGATGGTCACTTCCACGGCGACGTCCAACTCGCCAAGAATGTCCGCTGCCTGCCGCATGATTGGCAGGTCGGAGTCGCTTCCCATGATGATGCTTACCATTTCAATTGCGGATTGCGCCTGCCTTTTCGGCAGACAGGGATTGAGGATTGCGGAACTTGTCCCGAAATATCGGGATTGGAGTGCCGAACCCTGAATCCTAGTTTGAAATTACTTTTAAGGTTTTCTGAACCGTTCTTGCCTTCTGCTTGGCTTCTTCCACGTCCTTGGCGAGGATGGTCACATGCCCCATTTTTCGGTAGGGTTTGGTCGCTGCCTTGCCGTACAGGTGGATTTTAACGCCTTCCATCGCCACGGCCTCCTCAAATCCTGCGTATTGCACGGGGCCGCTGTGGCCCGGCTCGCCGAGCAGGTTGACCATGACGGAGGCGGTTTTCATCTTCGTGCTGCCTAGCGGCAAATTCAAGATGCCCCGCAGGTGCTGCTCAAATTGCGAAGTGTAGCAACTGTCAATCGTGTGGTGGCCGCTGTTGTGCGGGCGGGGTGCTACTTCGTTGATTAGCAGGCGGTTGTCTTTTGTCAAAAAAAGCTCGACGGCCAGCAGGCCGCAAACCCCAAAGGCGGAGATCGTGTCCAAGGCCAGTTGCTCGGCAAACTGCTCAATGGCTGGGTCGAGGTCGGCGGGGCAGACGAGGAACTCCACGAGGTTGGCTACGGGGTTGAACTCCATCTCCACAGCGGGGAATGCCTTCACGTCGCCGTTTTCATTTCTCGCTACCACAACGGCGATTTCCTTTTTGATGTCCACCAAGTCCTCCACCACGCTCGCATCGGGCAGGAGCAGCGGCAGGTCGGCCTTGGATTTCAGCACGGCCACGCCTTTGCCGTCGTAGCCAGCGGTTCGGCTTTTTTGCACAAAAGGATAGGAAAGCTGCCCGGCCTGCAAGGCCGCACGGATGGCGTCGCCGCTGTCGAACAACTGGAAATCGGAGGTAGGCAGTTGGTGTTTTTGATAAAACTGCTTCTGCAAACCCTTGTCCTTGATGAGCTGTAGCGCTGCGGGCGCTGGGTGAACCTTCACGCCCTCTGCTTCGAGGCGGAGCAGGGCCTCGGTGTTCACGTGCTCGATTTCGATGGTGAGCACGTCCACCTGTTTGCCGAAGGCGTAAACATCATCGTAATCATTGAAATTGCCCTCCACGAAATGGGAGCAGACGGGGCCGGCCGGGAAGCTGCGGGAGGTGTCGAGCGCCCATGTCTCCACGTCCCAGTTGTGGGCTGCGAGGGCGAACATTTTGCCCAGTTGGCCGCCGCCGAGTATGCCGACTTTTGTTCGAGTAGTGTTCATGGCGGCAAAGTTAGCTTTTTGCCAACGCTTTGCCATCGGTAGGCTTTAAAATGCGTGAACTTGTTGCGTGGCTTATTTCAAGCCCACTTTGGTGCCGATTTGAAAGGAGAAATTATAGAATTTTTCACCGTTGACGCCAACACCGTCACTCAGCAACTGGTGCTGGTAGTTGGGCTGGAAAAACAAGCTCCATCGTGGGGAAACGTAGCGCTCCATGCCCAAACCAATATTTGCGGTCAAGTAAAAATTGTCCTTGATTTTTCCGCCGTCGAACATGCCATCGGTGCTGCGCTCGTCAGCAATGGCAGGCGATGAAGGTTCGGTCGTAGCGTCCGACACCCTGGGTAACGGGGTAGGAAGTATGGCGAACGAAGGTTGCGGGGGCGGAGTGCCGCCGTCCTTGAAAACGGTGGTTGTGATAAAGTGGCTAGATGCTCCCACGCTGCTGTAAATCCGCCATTTCCCTTGGTTCTTGAAATGATAATTGGCGTTGAGCGGCACTTGAACGACGTTCATCTGTATGCCATCAAATTCTTTTTCCTCCCGGATGATGTAATTGACGGTTTCTATCAAAATGGCCGGGGCGTTCGGGTCGTAGCGCTTGAAGGAGTAGCTGGCGCCTGTTTCCAGCTCCCATTTGCCCCATTTCCAGCTGGCCAAAACGCCGCCGCTGTAACCGCTGGCGAGGGTAGTACCATACCCCGCCGAAATGAGGGTATCGAAGACGCTGAAGCTGGTGGGGGGCGTCTGCACGAATGCGATGTCGGAAGCCGTGAAGATGCTGAAACGCACGTGCCAATCTTTTTCAAAATTCTTCAAAGCAAGCTGAGGCACCTCCCAGGCGAATTTGGAGTGGATGGGCTGCGCATCGAGCGAAGCCAGCAGGCCAAGGTTTCTGCCCTCCATGCCCGGGGTGCGCAGGCTGTTTTTGAGCAGCCTTTTTGCGACGATTTCTTCGAAGAGATTGGTTGGTAGATGACGTGACTGGACGGTCGTCAAGCCGAGTTGAGGAAGTTGAGCTTGTGAGTTTGCCAACCTTTCGGCGGAATTTTCACCAGTTGCAACAAATGTCTCAGTGGTAATAGGTGGTGTTTTTGATGTACCTGATTTGGCTGCGAAAATAGTTTGGCTTACAGCGAAATGGCTGCCTTCGGCGGCAGCGTGCCGTGTTTGCGCAGCAGGTGTATTTGCTTGCGCAATGGCGGGTTTGGCGGCTTGCTGGGCTTGGTTGCTAGGTGCAAGCAGTTCAGTTTTTTCGGATGGCCAATTGGTGGATGGGGTAGGGCTTGGTTTTTCACCAACTAGCTCGGGGGAGTACCTTACAATGGTGAGGAGCAGGAGTACCATCACGCCCACTTCGGCAGCCTTGCAGCGCAGTAGGTGGTAGCGTAGGTAGAACTCCTCTTCGAGCCGATTAGACATCATTTGCCAGTGGAGGGGCTGGAAGGGCACTTCGAATCTTTCGAGTTTTTCAAAGGCAAGGTTATCTATCTGGGCCTCATTTTCAAGCATTTCTGCGGCTTCGTCGGCCTCAATCATCTTCTCCATTTCACTCCAATCGCTTGCTGCGAGCGGAGCTTTGACATTGTTCAGCGCATTTGAAACGACTTCGTCGAACGAACGGCCAGCCGAACCCATTCCTTCTGCGGTAGGGTTGGAAGTGCCATCGGAAGCATCGAGGTTGAGGCGCTGCTCGAACGCCTCCCAAGCCAGGCCATCGTTGTTGGCCTGCAGCTTCTCCAATGCTTGTTTAATCTGTTCGTCGAAGTTCTTTTCTGTATTCATTGCATCGTCACGTCAGCTGCGTTGGCTCCGAGGCTCGGGTTTTTTCGGATCAACGCTTCTTGTAATTTAGTTCTTGCTTTTACGAGATTCGAGCGTGAGGTGCTTTCGGTAATGTTGAGTAGGTCGGCGATTTCCTTGTGGGAATACCCTTCAAGGATGTAAAGGTTGAACACGGCCCGGTAGGCAGGCGTCAGTTCTTGTACGGCCTCCAGTATTTCTTTTTCTGTAAGCTGAGACAGTGCGTCGGCATCCGGCACGCTGAGGTCGAAGGCGGTTTCGATGTCCTCTGTGCGGCGGCGTACCTGCTTGCGGTAGTAGTCAATGGCCGTGTTCACCATGATGCGCCGAATCCACGAGTTGAGCGATGTGCCCGGCTCGTAGCGGTGCAGGTTTTTGAACACCTTGATGAAGCCCTCGTGCATGATGTCAAGTGCTTCGTCCTGGTTGCCTGCGTAGCGCAGGCACACGCCCATCACCTTGGGATAATGCTCCTCGTAAAGCGCCTTCTGTGCCCAGCGTTCCTTTCGGATGCAGGCTTCGATGAGGTTGCTTTCCTCGGAGAGGAAGTTTAATGCAATATCCATGCAAGTTTGCTGATTGTGCCCCAAACGGCCTTGCTGCCTGTTTCAAACAGTAAAAGGAACGTGTGGAGACGGATGATTGCTGCGTAGCTGCGGCTGCATTGTGCCGCTTTTTTCTCAAAACTCGGGGAAAGGTAGAAACTTATTTTGAAAAAATGGTAGGCGTTTGGGTCGGTGAGTTGACATTTGTAGGGAAAATACTGGTTTTTCCTACGAAGAGGGATGGATTTGTTTTAATTTTTAAAACATTTTGTTGAAATATAATTGGGGGAATTGTTAATTTTGCGGGTGGTTTTGAAAAGGTCAAGCAGCGCGTGTCGTTTTCAAAGTCAGTAGAGAAAAATTGAACGCACTGCGTTCAATTTTTTACAAATAACAGTAGATAGTTTCAACTCAAGACTGATGAAGGCTAAACCATTTTTGAAGTGGGCAGGTGGCAAAACGCAGTTGTTGCCCCAATTTGAAGGATTCTACCCTTCTATTTTGAAGAAGAGAGGGGTGAAAAGGTATGTTGAGCCTTTTGTTGGGAGCGGGGCAGTTTTTTTCAACTTAATGAGCAGGTACCATTTTGAAACAGCCTACATCTCTGACTTGAATGAAGACTTGATTTTGTGCTATAAGACCATAAAAGACCGGCTTGAACCTCTACTTGAATCATTGAAGATTTTTCAGTCGCAATTTGATTCTAAAGCCCAAGATGAAAGGGCGGAGATGTTTTTGGAGGTTCGCCATCAATTCAACGAAAAGAAGAAAGATTTTGACTATTCAACTCCTAATGAACAAAGTGTGATTAGGGCATCTCAATTCATTTTTTTGAACAAGACTTGTTTCAACGGCTTGTTTCGCCTTAACTCAAAGGGAGGATTCAATGTGCCTTATGGAGGGTATGAATCTGCCAAAATTCTTGATGTTGGAAATCTAAGGGCAGTAAGTGCTCTTTTGCAGCGTACAGAAATTTGTTGTGCAGACTATTCTGAATGTGAAAAAGGTGTTGACGATAAGACATTTGTTTACCTCGACCCTCCTTATCGCCCCTTGAATAAGACCTCCAGTTTTACAGCTTACGTTGGGAATGGGTTTTCTGACGTTGAACAACGAAGGTTAGCTG
>JALOMF010000328.1 GCA_025455635.1 Saprospiraceae bacterium
CAAATGGTGCGCATCATGCAAATCAACAAAAACAAATATCGTAATTCAACCGAGAGCAAGCTTCAGCACAGTTTATTCCGAAGCCCGCATCTTCCTTTATGCGATCTGAATTTATTGGAGGCAGTGAATGAAATGTATGCGCACTCGACACATAACGTGATTTTCATCGTAATCACGATTCTGGGGGTTTTCAGTTATAAACAGCTTTCCTACGAGCTGATTCCCAAATTCAGTGCTCCGTTCGTCATCATCCAGACGCTCTACCCAGGTGCAAACCCATCAGAGGTTGAGAACTCGGTGACCCGGAACATCGAAGACGCTGTGTCGAGCATGGAGAACATCGTCTCGTTGCGAAGCACCTCCTTCGAGAGCCTGTCATTTGTGTTCATTGAGCTGAAGGACGGGACGAATATTGACCTCGCCCTGCAAGACGCCCAACGCAAACTGAATGCGAATGCGGCCAGCTTGCCAGAAGGCGCCGAGCCACCTGCCCTCACCAAATTTGCCTCCGACGAGTTCCCGATTTTGAGCATCGGCGTCACGACAAATGCAGCGCCCGCCGAGTTTTTCGACTTGGTGGAAGACCGCTTCAAGCCTGCCATTTCCAGCATCGAGGGCGTTGGTGAAGTGCGAATCGTGGGCGGTCAGGAGCGAGAAATCCAAGTGCTGGTAAACCGCCAGAAACTGGAATCCCGCAACATGACCATCTTGCAAGTAGTGCAGGCCATCCGGCAAGCAAACCTCGACTTCCCTACTGGCAAAATTGAGAACCAAGACGAGCAAATCATCATCCGGTTGGCTGGGAAATTCCAGACCGTGGACGACCTGAGGGGACTTGTGGTGGCCAACTCACCAATGACCGGACTGCCCGTGAAACTGAGCGAAATCGCTGAAGTGAGTGATGGCCTCAAGGATTTGACGAGCATCAGCCGGGTGAACAGCAACAACGCCATCGGTGTGCAGGTGCTGAAAACGACCGATGCCAACGCCGTGGCCGTGGCAGAGGGAGTCATTGCGCAGCTCGAAAAACTGAAGACGCAGTACAAGGACAAGAATTTCAATTATGAAATAGCCAACAACCAGACGGATTTCACCATTGAGGCAGTGGATGCCGTAACCCACGACCTCTTGCTGGCCATCGTGCTGGTTGCGGTGGTGATGCTTTTCTTTTTGCACTCCATCCGCAACGCCATCATCGTCATGCTGGCGATACCAACTTCGCTGGTGGCCACCTTCATCATGATGTACGCAGCAGGTTTCACGCTCAATCTGATGACGCTGCTGGCCATGTCACTTGTGATTGGCATCCTTGTGGACGACAGTATCGTGGTCCTCGAAAACATCTACCGCTACATGGAGCATGGCGTGAAGCGAAAACGGGCATCGCTCATCGGGCGGAATGAGATTGCTTTCACGGCTATTTCCATCACGCTCGTTGACGTGGTTGTTTTCGTCCCAATCGCACTCACTTCGGGCATCGTGGGCAGCATCATGCGCTCGTTTGCCTTGGTAGTTACCTTCTCCACGCTCATGTCGCTGTTCGTTTCCTTCACGCTGACGCCCATGCTTGCCAGCCGTTTTTCAAAATTGGAAACGTTCAACAACAAGAGCATCTGGGGCATGATGTTCAATGGCTTTGAAAAAATTTTGCAGGCCGTGAACGACTGGTACGCACGGGTGCTTGGCAGGGTCATCAACCCTATGAAGTTTGCATACAGCCCGGCGAAAATCCGTCAAATAGAAGCTAGGGAGGCAGCTGACGGCAAGCCTCGAAAAAAGCACTTCAACTTGTATTTGCCTTCATTTGCAGTGTTTGTGGTCATCATTGTCTTATTTGTCAGCTCATTTTCATTGTTTGAAAAAGGCTATATCGGCACGGCGTTCATCCAGAACGGTGACCGTGGCGAGTTCATCTTGAAACTGGAGCTGCCCAAGGACGCTACCCTCCGGGAAACCAACTTAGCTACGCAAAAAGCAGAGGAATTTTTCAAAAACAAGAAGGAAGTCGTGAAGACATTTGCCACCATTGGCAGAACGTCTGGGCAGTTCGGCAGCCAGTCAACGCCCTATGTTTCTGAATTGACTTTGAAAATGGTGCCGGTCAGCGAGCGGGACATCAGCACCGACCTCTACGCCCAACGGGTACGAAACGAGCTGGAACGGGAACTACCCGGCGTGAAAGTCACCTCAGCCCCCGTCAGCTTTTTTGGCGGCGCCGACGAAGACCCCCTGCAAATATTCGTCAGTGGCACCAACAAGGATGAGGTCATGAAATACGCCAACGAGCTGCTGGCTGAAATCAAGAAAATACCGGGCACACTGGAAGCCAAGCTCTCCATTGAGGAGGGCAGCCCCGAAATCAAAGTGTCGGTGGACCGTGAGCGCATGTCACAGCTTGGCCTGACGATGGACATGGTGGGCGGCACGATGCAGACGGCTTTCAATGGCAACGACCAGGCGCAATTCCGGGCTGGCTCAAAGGAGTACGACATCAAAATCAAGATGGACAACTTCAACCGAAACAGCGTGGACGATATAGCCAACCTACAATTGATGAACAACCAAGGTCAGTTGATTAAACTCAGCCAGTTCGCAACGGTAGAGCAGACCACTGGCCCAAACCAGTTGGAGCGCCTTAATCGCCAGCCCTCGGTCATCATAAAATCGAAGGTACTGGGCCGCACCAGTGGCGATATTGGTGCAGATATCAATGCCATGCTCACACCGGAAGAAGGCAAACCAGAGACTGGCAAAATGAAGCCGCCTTCTGGTATTTCCCTCATGTACGAAGGCGATTTGAAGAACCAAGCCGAGGGTTTCACGAGCCTGCTTTTGGCATTGTTCGCAGCCCTGACTTTTGTTTATCTGATTCTGGTAGCGCTGTACGACAGTTGGTCGTATCCATTAGTGGTAGGCTTTTCCATCCTGCCCGCTATTTCCGGGGCATTTTTGGCAATGGCTTTGACCCTGAGCGTGTTGGATATTTTTGCCATGCTCGGCCTCATCATGATGTTGGGCCTGGTGGCCAAAAACGGAATCCTGCTCGTGGACTTTGCCTCCCATGCCAAGAAAGATAGCGGCATGACGACCATCGAGGCGCTCATTGCCGCAGGCCGCACCCGTTTGCGACCCATTTTGATGACCACGCTTTCGATGTCCATCGGCTTCTTGCCAATTGCCTTGGCCAAGGGCGCAGGTGCAGAATGGAAAAACGGCCTTGCCTGGGCACTCATCGGTGGCTTGACAAGTTCGATGATACTGACCCTGTTCATTGTGCCTGTGATGTTCCAGTTTGTGGAGGGCCTGAGGGAGGGCATTGGTAACTTAAAACGTGCTTTGGGCTTCAAAAAAGAGGAAGACGAAGGAGATGATTGGAACCGAGAAATTACGGAGCCATTGATTTCTCATGATTTTGAAACGCATTGATGAATTATTTTTCAAAATTAAAAATGCCCAGTGCCGCAAGCCCTGGGCATTTTTTTTGAAAAAAAAGTTCATCTGCCAAAAATAATCAGGGTAGCTTCATCAGTGTAAAATTTGAGCACAGAATTTGTAATGGCAATTTTACCTTCCAGTTTATTCTCCCAACACTACGTGCATTTTTTATCACTCACACATCGCTGATGCTCAACGACTTGTTGGGTACAGCAGACAAAAACTATTGGAATGACAACATTTAAAAAACTACTTGCCAAGCTTTTACTGCTATCCATGCCGATTTTTGGTTATTCCCAAAACTTCTGGGAAGTCAGCCTTAGCCCAGGCGCCCTGACCTATCTGGGCGACCTCACGGTACCGCATTTGACCTTCAAAGAAACCCATTTTGGCGGGCAAATCAATATCAAGCGATATTTCAACGGAGAGCATGCGCTTCGGTTGAACATCCTGCATGGCACCATTTCTGGGGATGACCGAAATTTTGGGTCAAATGCAGGCCGAGGAAATAATTTCAAGGGCCAGTTGACCGAGTTTTCGCTGATGGGCGAGATAGACCTCAAAGGGCGCAGGCGGTTCTCAAAAAAACTAGGCTACCAAAAAACCACCTCTCCTTACATCAACATTGGTTTGGCTGGTATTTATTGCAATCCGACCGTACACTATGGTGAGCCAAACAGCAAGGACCAAGGCGTACAGTTCCCAGATTGGCATTTTGCCATCCCCGTGGGCGGTGGCGTTAAGTTCGACTTGACAGAACGCATCGTGCTGGGTGTTGAGATGAGCTTCCACGTAACTTTATCCGATTACCTTGATGGCACACAGGCATCAGGTAATGCGTATAAAAATGATTCACTGTTGTTCAGCGGGCTGACGATAGGTTATCGTTTCGAGAAACAAAAAAAAGCAACCGTAACGAGTGGGGCATAAAAAAATCGGGGGGACGCCAGAACAGGCGTCCCCCCGATTTTTTATTGAAATGAAGATTATTTTTTGAAAAAAGTCGTAGCTACAAATTTGCCTTCACTTTCCAATTTTACGACATAGAATCCTGCCTCAAGCTGTGAAATATCTAGCTTTTTCACAGATTCCATCGTAGTACTCAGAACGGATTTTCCGTTGATATCCAGCACTTCCACAGCACTTTTGCCAGCGAAAACCACATTGACGAAGTCGGTTGCAGGGCTTGGGTACAGTTTGATTTTTGGGGATTTTGCAAGTTCGCCTGTACCCGATACAATGGCGGGAAGTACAACAGAGTGAACGCTTTTCAAGGCATTGTCGCCTGTTTTTTGGCCATTGCTGTTGGCACAAAGCGTCGCAAAATAAAAGTGGATGGAATCGTTTTCGACCGATTCAGGAGCCACCCAGTTGAATGTCCAAGATGCAGCGCCATTGGTCAAGTTTTTGGGGCTTGATTGGCGCACATATTGGCGGCCTGCTGCATTTCCAATCGAAGAGCCAGTCCCAGCCGACAAAATCCCAGCTTTTGAGTTGGCTTCGTCCAGCACGGTGAGCTGGTAGCCCGCACGAATGGCGTTGCTTTCATTTGTCAAAGTGATGGTATAGGTTTGATTGGCAACTACGGTATCTGGCAAGCCAGTTATCCCGACGTTGCCTGCGTAGCTCCCTCCCGAATGGCAGCCGGAAGCTTGGCAAGTAGTTTCGCCGGGGGCACCTGTGCGGCCAGTCGGTGGATTGTTGGGGTCAATGAGGGTAGAAGACAACACCATGAACACGGCCATCGGCAACAAAGTGAATGTAAGAGTCTTTAAAATCATAGAAATCCGTTTAATGAAAAGATGGTGAAAAAACGCAAGGTGCTTTTACAAAGA
>JALOMF010000329.1 GCA_025455635.1 Saprospiraceae bacterium
GATATTTACCTAAGTTTGCCAGCCAAAATTTTGTTTACGGCCCACGGTGGACGGCCAACGGCGAACGGAGTGCGTACCCCCGTTGGCCGGCCACCGTAAGCCGACCACCGTTTCAATGAAACACCTTTTTTACCTCAACAAATACTTCGTCAAGTACCGGACCCGGCTGCTGCTGGGCATCCTGTTCATCTTTATTTCCAATTATTTCCAAGCGCTCCAGCCCCAGATGATTCGCCAAGCGCTCGACCTCGTGGTGGAGAACATTGCCCTCTACCGGATGTACGAAGGCTTCGGTTTGCAGCAGGAAGTGTTCCGCCATTTTGGGCGCACCCTGCTCTATTTTGGCTTGGTGGTAGTGGTGCTGGCGCTGTTGATGGGCGGATTTTTGTTCCTGGTGCGGCAGACCATCATCGTCATGTCGAGGCTGATGGAGTACGACCTGCGCAAAGAGATTTTCCAGCATTACGAAGACCTGCACCTCGCTTTTTACAAGAAAAACGCCACCGGCGACCTCATGGCACGGGTCATGGAAGACGTGTCGAAGGTGCGCATGTACCTCGGCCCGGCCATCCTCTACGGCATCAACCTCGCCTCGCTGTTCACGCTCGTCATCATCTCCATGCTGCGGGTCAACGTCACCCTCACACTCTGGTCGCTGCTGCCGTTGCCCATTCTGTCGCTGTCCATTTATTACGTGAGCAGCCTGATTTCAAAAAACAGCACAAAAATCCAGCAGCAGCTCTCGAAGCTGACGAGCATTTCGCAAGAAGTTTTCAGTGGCATCCGGGTGGTAAAAAGCTATGTGCAGGAAGCGCCGATGGGCCGATTTTTTCACGAAGAAAGCCAGTCGTACATGGACAAATCGCTGAAACTGGCACGGGTGGATTCCCTCTTTCAGCCCACTATGCTTGTGCTGATTGGCCTGAGCACCATCATCACCGTCTATGTCGGCGGGCTGGAAGTGGCCAAGGGCAATGTCACCACGGGCAATATCGCCGAGTTCATCATCTACGTGAACATGCTCACATGGCCCGTCACCTCGCTCGGCTGGATTAGCTCCCTCATCCAGCAGGCAGCCGCTTCGCAAAAACGCATCAACGAGTTCCTGAAAATAAAACCGGAGATTGGAAATCCGGTGGACGGTGGACGGCGGACGGCGGACGGAAAACGGTGGGCGGTGGACGGCAGTTCGCAGACTCCCCATTCCGCAATCCGCAATCCGAAATCCGCAATCGAACCGTCCGCAATCGCCTTCCAAGGCGTCTCCTTCACCTACCCCGACACGGGCATCGTGGCGCTTCGCAATATCAGCTTTGAACTGAAGGCCGGGCAAAAACTCGCCATTATCGGGCGCACGGGTTGCGGCAAGTCCAGCCTCGCCGACCTGCTGGTGCGGCTCTACGACGTTACCGAAGGTAAAATAATGGTGGACGGCGTGGACATCCGGCAGCACGACCTCGCCGCATTGCGCCAGCGTATCGGTTACGTGCCACAGGACGTGTTCCTCTTCTCCGACACGGTGAGCAACAACGTGCGCTTTGGCCGACCCGATGCCTCGCAGGAGGAGGTGGAGCTTTTCACCAAGCACGCCGCCATTTACAAAGAAATCGCCAGCCTGCCCGAAGGCTTCGAGACCGTGGTGGGCGAGCGGGGCGTGACCCTTAGCGGCGGCCAAAAGCAGCGGGTGAGCATCGCCCGTGCCCTCATCAAGCAGCCCGACATCGTGCTCCTCGACGACTGCCTCAGCGCCGTGGACGTGAACACCGAGAAGCAAATCCTCGGCTACCTCGCCAACGACATCGCCGACAAGACGGCCATCATCATCACCCACCGCATTTATTCCCTGCTGGAGTTTGACAAAATCATCGTGCTGGACGATGGCCGCATCGTGGAGGAAGGCACACATGCTGAACTACTTCAAAACCGTGGGTACTACTGGGAGCAGTATGAGAAGCAGCGGGTGGAGGATTTGGAGGTGTGAAGGTTTGGAAGTAGGTAGGTATGTTTTTCCCAAGCCTGCGTCGGCTAGATTATTCCTTGTAATTATTTTTCAAAACAAAACCCGCATGGCGCAACGCCTGTGCCTATTTTTGCATTACACAATCCAGAAAACACGATAAAACCATTGGCACTAACTGACGAAGATATCATCCGTGGCTGTCGCAAGGGCGACCGAAAGTCACAGCAGGCTTTGTATGAAAAATACAAGCCCATGCTTTTCGGCATCTGCATGCGCTATGCTTCGGGCTACCACGAGGCCGAGGACTGGCTGCAGGACGGCCTTGTGCGCATCTTCACGAACCTGTACCAGTACCAGCCCACCGGGGCTTTTGGTGGCTGGCTGCGCAGGGTGATGGTGAACTCGGCGCTGGAACAGTTGCGCAAACGCAAACGGGCGTTCAGCACGGTCGAAATCGGGGAGGTCGCCGACAGTTTTGAGGCCGACGAAAACTTTTTCTCGAAATACCGGGAGGAGGCGCTGGTGCAGATGCTCCAGTTTTTGCCGGAAGGCTACCGGACGGTGTTCAACCTCTATGTGATGGAAGAGTATTCGCACCAAGAAATCGGTGAAATGCTCGGCATCGCAGAGAGTGCGTCCCGTTCGCAGCTCTCCAGGGCCAAGGCCATGCTCCGCAAAATGTTGGAGAAAAGCGTAGGCGCCACGGTCTGATACAGCAAGGATTTTTTTACGCCTATTTACAAATAAAGGGCTTCGCCCACTAGGAATCATAGCTAAGAAAAATGGAAGGAAATCAACATAACGACAATTTGGAGCGGTTCTTCAAGGCCAGTTTGAAGAACTACGCCCCCACCCCATCCGACGATTTTTGGTCGAGGATGGAAACGGCCATTCCGCCAAAGCCCTCGTTCTGGCTGGTCTGGCGGGGGAGAATGGTCAAGTGGGCTGGCCTAGGGCTGGTGCTGCTGGCATTGGGTGGCTTGGCGGTGCATTGGCGCAACGACAAGCTGGAACTCGCCAAACTAAAGCAGCAACTGGAAGCGAATAATCGGCAATTGCAGGCGCTGGAGGAGTCCAGTAAAGCCAACAAGTCGGTGCAGGATTTGGCGACCAGCGTTTCACCGGAAACCGCTGCCGCTGAGGCACAAAAAGCCGAAAAAACGGATGGGATGGAAGGTAGTTTTAAAGCGCAAAGCGCACTGCCCTTGGTCAATAACACCCGCTCGTCCAATGCCACGAACGCAGCCACTCAGCCACGGGTAAACGAATCGAATGGCAAAACTGCGAACGACTTTTCGAAGCAAACTGAAAAAGCTGTCAACAATCCGCCGAACAAGATTCAAGTTACTGAAAATCAAATAGTTGCCGAAAACGAAAGCCCTGCTTTTTCAACAGAAAAGGCGCTTGAAATTCCAGTGCAACCCGCTGATTTCACAGCAACAACCGAGTCTGGGAATGAGCTTCAAAACGTTGAGCTTGCGATGCTACCAAGCCTAAGCACCTTGCTCCCAATAAAAGAAAACACCTATTTATTGCTACAAAAACACGCTCCCTTATTCAAAAGCATCACGCCCCTGGCAAACCAAAAATCCTACCCAAGGATTTCCGTGGAAAGCGGTCTGACAGGGTTTGCCATGCCATTGAGCCGCTTGTACGAAGGCGACACGCTGTATGCAGGACGGGTGAGGCCGTCGTTCAGCACTGGGCTATTGGTAAATTATGAAATAAACCCCTCCACTGCGCTCCAAGGCGGGTACATGTACAAGGATGTACGCACCACGAGGATGTTTTTGCGGTACAACAGCTTCCCGATGATGCTCGTCAAAAAATGGTCGGGGAACCGCAATTTCACCATCGAAGCCAAGACGGGTATTATCGTCAACTCGCTGCTGAACGTGCGCACCTCCACCGATGGGCTGAACATTCGTGGGCTTAGGCGGACATGGCTAGGCTGGCAAGCTAGCTTTGGCCTCGGCATCCGCCTGAGCGACCAAGTCAGCTTGATAACTGGCCCAAGTTTCGGCTGGGCCTTGACGCCCATCGCCAGGAGCAAGCGGACTTGGGAAGCTGGGCTTGGGGCTAACCTGCGGTATCAGTTTTAAAACGCTTTTGGCTTAATATTTCATAAAAAGGCTAAATACAATTCAACTTTATAAAATATTTCCATGAAGCGGAGCACCCTACAGAAAGGTCGCTCCGCTTTTTTATTGGGTAAAATTAAAAGCCCATCTTTGTCCACAAAAGCGACCGAATCGTAACAAGCATGACCATCTCCATCCTTATGCCCACCTTCAACACCGCCCCGTATTTGGCGGAGTGCCTCGACAGCATCTTGGCGCAAACGGAGCAGGATTGGGAACTCATCGCCGTCAATAATTTCTCCACCGACGCCAGCCCCGAAATCCTTCAGGAATACGCCCGCAAGGACGGCCGCATCCGCTTTTTTCACAACGAGGACGAACTGGGCCGCACGGGCGTAGCCCCCGCCAACCGCTTCGCTTTCCGGCAATCGAGGGGGCCGCTCGTCACCCGCATGGACAGCGACGATATCATGCCCCCTACCCGACTGGCCTTGATGAAAAAAATGATGCTGGAACATGGACCCGGCCACGTGGCCACGGGCGCCGTGCAGTATTTCGGGGAAGATGGCGTGGGCGATGGCTACCGCCGCTACGAGTCGTGGCTCAACGAACTGGCCGCCACAGGCCGCCATTTCACGGAAATCTATCGGGAAAACGTGCTGCCTTCCCCCTGCTGGATGGCCTGGCACAGTGACCTCGTGCTGGCGGCTGCTTTCGAGGACATCGTTTACCCGGAAGACTATGACCTGACCTTCCGGCTGCGCCATGCCGGGTGCAAAATCGTGGCCACGACCGAGCTGCTTCACCACTGGCGGGAGCGCCCTGACCGCACCAGCCGGGTAGATGAAAAATACTTGGACAACAGCTATTTGGATTTGAAAACGCATTGGTTTTTAAAAACGGATTACGATGCAACCCGCCCACTCGTGCTCTGGGGCGCTGGGCGCAAAGGCAAGCGGCTGGCGGCTTTGCTTCGTAGTTGCCACGTGCCATTTCGCTGGGTCTGCGACCAGTCCAGCAAATGGGGTCATGACATCGGCGGGGTGAAGATGGAAAGCTATGAATTGATTTCACAACTCGCTGATGCTCAAACGATTGTAGCCGTAGCCGCCGCTGACGGGCAAGCTGCTATACTTGATTTTTTTGCAGAAAATGGCAAGGAGGCGGGTCGGGATTTTTGGTTTTTTTGTTGAAAAATTGCGAAGCGATGCCATCCAAGCCATA
>JALOMF010000013.1 GCA_025455635.1 Saprospiraceae bacterium
CACCTGTTCCACGAGGGTGCGTATGTGCTCGACGCTGTTGTTGGAGGCGGCATCGAGTTCCATGATGTTGAACGAGGCGTTCTCGGCGAAGGCCCGGCAGCTGTCGCACTCGCCGCACGGCTCGAAATTGGCCGTCACGTTCTGGCAGTTGAGCACCTTGGCGAGGATGCGGGCGCAGGTGGTCTTGCCCACGCCACGGGGGCCGGTGAACAGGAATGCATGCGCCACGTGGTCGGTCTGGAGCGCTTTTTTCAGCGTCTGCGACACGTGCGCCTGCCCTACGACGTCCTCGAAGCGTACGGGACGGTATTTTCTTGCGGATACTACGAAAGCCATTTTTGGAAGTTGGCAGTTCGCCAGTTTGCCAGTTGGCAGTCAGTCTTGTAGTTTGCAGTTTTTAAGTCTCATCCTGTTCGTCACGGCGCTGACCAAACAACTGGCGAACTGACTGCCCACTGGCAAACTGGGAACGAAAGCAACAAAGGTAGGAAATTAACTTCGGCGCAAAAGCGGACGGCAAGCAGTGGTTCCAATTCTTTTTTTCCACACCTATCAACCACAAGTTTTAGGAAACTGTTAAGGTTGCAAAGCAAAAGCTGTATTGACAGCTATTTGGGTAATTTCGCCACCAATTTCAAAATCACTTTACAATTAAACTTTAATTAAATGAAAAAGCTAATCCTGACACTCGTGACCTTCGTAGCAGTAGGTTTGTTTAGCCTCGCCACTGCCCAAATCAAGACGCCAGCGGCCAGCCCGACGGCTAAAATCACACAGAACGTCGGCCTGACCGACATCACCGTGGAGTACAGCCGCCCAAGCGTAAAAGGCCGCACCATCTTCGGTGGCCTCGTGCCTTACGGCGAAATGTGGCGCACGGGTGCCAACAAAAACACCATCGTCACCTTCAGCGCCCCCGTCAAAATCGGCGGCAAAGACCTCAAGGCGGGCAGCTACTCCATCTTCTCCGTGCCCGGCCAAACGGAGTGGGAAGTCGTTTTCTACACTGACACCGAAAACTGGGGCGTGCCAGAGAAATGGGACGCTGCCAAGGAAGCTGTCCGTTTCAAAGTAAAATCCGAAAAAATGGATTTTAACATCGAGTCGCTCATGATTGAACTCAACGACCTTACCAATGAAGGCTTGACCTTCAGCCTTGGTTGGGAAAAAACTTGGATTTCCTTCCCCATCAAGTTGACGACCGATGAAGTGGTCACAGCCTCCATCACCAAGGCAATGGCCGGCCCAAGCGGCGACGATTTCTACGCTGCTGGCCGCTACTACTTTGAGGCGGGCAAAGACCTGAAGCAAGCCTACGAGTGGATCCACAAGTCGAACGAAATGGACGGTGCCAGCCCAAAATTCTGGAAGCTGCGCCAAGAAGCCCTCGTGCTCGCCGCCCTCAACAAATACAAGGACGCCGTAGCCGTGGCTGAAAAGTCCAAAGCATTGGCCATCGAAGCCAAGAACAAGGACTACGAGCGCATGAACAACGAGTCCATCGCAGAGTGGAAGAAGAAGATGTAAGCAATTTTGCTTCGCAAAAAACAGCTCCCATGTCGGCAAATACGCCGGCATGGGAGTTTTTTTTGTCCCAAAGCCAGCCCTCATTCCCCCCGCATGGTGACTGAACCCCATGAACAACGTCCATACATTCGTCGTTGAAACTGCGGCGCTGAAAGGATTTTGGGGCCAGTTTTTCAAAAAAGACAAACCAATGCTTTTCTTTGCTGTTTCAACAATGTGTTTCAAACACCATACTATCACTAAAAACTATATAAAATGGACATGTTTTATTGGGTGATTGCGGGAGGGCTTTCTATTATTGGCATGCTCGTCAGCAGTCGTTTGAAAAGCAAATTTGCGCACTACAGCCAGTTCGGCCTTCGGGCCAACATGAGCGGTGCCGAAATCGCTGCTGCCATGCTCCGACACTACGGCATCGGCGACGTGAAAATCACGCAGGGGCAAGGCTTCCTTTCCGACCACTACAACCCCATGACCAAGACGGTCAACCTCAGCCCCGATGTTTACCAAGGGCGCAGCATCTCGGCGGCAGCCGTGGCAGCCCACGAGTGCGGCCACGCCGTGCAGCACGCCAATGCCTACGCTTGGCTAAAGCTCCGCTCGGCCATCGTACCAGCGGTAAATGTGGCCAGCATGGCACAGCAGTGGCTGCTGATGTTGGCCTTCGTCATGCTGAACAGCTTCCCGCAACTCATGCTGATTACGATAATCGCATTCGCCGTCACCACGGCGTTTTCGCTCATCACACTGCCCGTGGAGTTCGACGCCAGCCGCCGTGCGCTGGTGTGGCTTGACGAGAGCGGCACTGCCCGTGGCGAGGAACTGGATGGCGCAAAGGACGCCCTGAAATGGGCCGCCATGACCTACGTTTCGGCTGCACTCTCATCGCTGGTGATGCTGGCCTACCTCGTGCTGCGGTACATGGGCGCCAACCGGAACTGACCATTCCCCAAAAGGTAAAAATGAAAAACCCCATGCTTGGCGAGTGCCGGGCATGGGGTTTTTGTTTTGTATGATAGTAAACTACTGGGCTGTGAAAAACTCTTTGAAGTTTTCGTTCAATGTCTTCATACTGCAGACCTTGGTGTTTTCAGCCATCCGGTAGTCTTCTGCCGATGGTGTCACCACGATGAGCGGTATCCCACCCAAATCCTCCAAAGCGATATTGTTTCCCCTGCTCAGTTTCGGGGCATTGCTGTACTTGATTTCAACGCCCAGAACGGGTGTAATGCCTTTGACCAGCACGAGGTCGAGTTCCGTTCCATCTGCAGTTCGGTAGAAAAACGGACGTATATTGTACTTGAGTTGAGCGATGATTTGTTGGATAACGTAACCCTCCCAAGAACCGCCAAGCCACATACTTCCCGACAATGCTTCATTATCTGAAATACCAGCCAAAGCATGGAGCATACCTGTGTCCCTAAAATAGATTTTCGGTGACTTGGTTATTCGTTTGTTGATGTTCACATACCAAGGTCGTAGTCGCCTTATTATGAATGCGTTTTCCATGAAATCAATATAGCGCTGCAAAGTAGGCTGGGCTGTCCCCAACGACCTTGATAAATTGGACAAATTCAACAGGTTAGCGTTTGCCCCAACAAGCATCGAAAATAGGTCGCTAACAACGGCGGCAGGTGCCGGAAGGCCAAGCAGCGCCAAATCACGATGGATATAATTGAAGATAAAATCGTTCAGCCTACGATGGGCGACTTCATCGCTCGGTGCGAGCAGCGCATTAGGGAAGCCGCCCCTCAGCCAGTGTTCCTGGTAATTAATGCGACTGCACACCTCACCCCAGTGCAAAGGCTGTAGTTCGAGGTAAGAAATGCGGCCAGCCAATGTTTCCGTGCTTTGCGCCAATAATTCGGGAGAGGCCGAACCAGATAATAGGAATCGGCCAGCAACCCTGTTTTTGTCAATTGCAGAACGAAGTATCGGGAAGAGTGCCGGCATTCGCTGTATTTCGTCCAAAACGATAAGGCTATCTTCTCGTTCCGAAAAATAGAGCTCAGGGTCCAAGAGGCGGGTTTGGTCTTCCCTGGACTCCAAATCAAGGTAGATAACTGGCCTCGAAACTTTGCTTTCAACCATCTTGACCAAAGTGGTCTTCCCTACTTGGCGAGGCCCCAAGACGGCGACAGCTGGCATGTCATCTACCTGCTGAAGCAATTCGGTCATCAAGATTCGTTCAATCATAATACCGCAAATTTAACAATGAATTTTAAATTTGCGGTATTATTTTGAAATACTTTTGTTGATTCCCCTGCAAAATTTCACCGTGGCCTCCATGTCCCCGCTCAAAATCCGGTCT
The DNA here is from genome assembly GCA_025455635.1 of Saprospiraceae bacterium. Taxonomy (GTDB): domain Bacteria; phylum Bacteroidota; class Bacteroidia; order Chitinophagales; family Saprospiraceae; genus UBA6168. The sequence continues at coordinate 3,839 of JALOMF010000013.1, forward strand.
TCCTCCACAGCGGGCACTACTTTCCGGTAAGCAGCCAAGGCTTCCTCCGCCGCTTCCGACGATTGCAACGGCCTTCGGAACTCCATCGCCTGTGCCGCCGTGAAAAACTCGATGGCCAGTACCCGCTCCACGTTTTTCACCACCCGCCAACACTTCGTGGCGGCGTTGGCGCCCATGCTCACGTGGTCCTCTTGGCCGTTGGACGACACGATGCTGTCCACCGAGGCCGGGGTGCAAAGCTGCTTGGTCTGGCTGACGATGCTCGCCGCCGTGTACTGCGGAATCATGAAACCACTGTTCACGCCGCCATTTTTTGTGAGAAAATGCGGTAGGCCACGCTGCCCGCTGATGAGCTGGTAGGTGCGCCGCTCGCTGATGCTGCCCAGTTCCGCCAGGGCGATGGCGAGGTAATCGAGCGCCAAGGCCAGCGGCTGCGCATGGAAATTGCCGCCCGACAGAATCTCGTCCTCGTCAGGGAAGATGGTCGGGTTATCGGTCACGGCATTGATTTCGGTGAAAAGCACCCGCCCCACGTGGGCAATGGCATCGTAGCTGGCCCCATGCACCTGCGGGATGCAGCGGAAGGCGTAGGGGTCTTGCACGGCGGTCTTCCCCCGGGCAGCTATCTCGCTGTCTTTCAGTAAGTTACGAATGGCCTCGGCAGTTTTCAACTGCCCCTCGTGCGGCCTGATTTTGTGCAACAACTCATGGAACGGCGACAGCCTGCAATCGAAGCCATCCAACGAAATGGCGGCGGTGAGGTTGGCCACCTCGTACAAACGGCGGGCCTCCAGCAGGCACCAGACCCCGTAGGCTTGGCAAAACTGGGTGCCGTTCAGCAGCGCCAGCCCTTCTTTCGACTGCAAGCGGATAGGCTCCCAACCGTGGCCGAACATGACTTCGGCGGCGGGTCGTTTTTCACCGTTGATGCGTACCTCCCCCATGCCCACCAGCGGCAGGCTAAGGTGCGCCAGCGGCGCCAAATCGCCGGAGGCGCCCAGCGAGCCTTGCTGGTAAATGACGGGCAGCACATCGTGGTTAAAAAAATCCACAAGGCGCTGCACGGTGACGAGCTGCACCCCAGAATAGCCCTGCGCCAGCCCCTGAATTTTCAGCAACAACATGAGCCGCACCACGTCGGCGGGCACTTCGTCGCCCATGCCGCAGGCATGCGACATGACGAGGTTGAGCTGGAGCTGCTCCAGTTCGTCCGGCTCGATGCGCACGTTGCAGAGCGAGCCGAAGCCCGTGTTAATGCCGTAGAAGGTTTCGCCGGAGGCGGCCATCTTGTCGTCGAGGTAGCGGCGGCAATGCTCGATGCGGCGGGTGGCTTCGTCAGAAAGTGCAATCTTGCTGCCCGAAGCGAGTATTTGGCCGACCTGTTCGAGGGTCAGCGGGTCAGGGCTGATATGGTGCATGAAATCTTGGTGGACGGTGGACGGTGGACGGCTGACGGATTTAAAGCGCTGATTTTCAACGACTTGATTGGGCCAAACTGTTATCACCACACCTATTTTTACTAATTTGGTCTTACAACGATGGTTTTTTTGAGGTTAAACAATGTGGTATTCGCTGCGTTTTCACAAAGTTTGCAAAGGTAAAAAACTGCCGTGCAAACGGCCTTAAACGCTAAAAACTTGGAACTCAACTATAAAACTTTCGGCCAAGGCGACCCCGTCATCATCCTGCACGGGCTGTTCGGGACGCTGGACAACTGGCAGACCATCGCCCGGCAACTGGCGGAGACGCACACCGTTTTCATCCTCGACCAGCGCAACCACGGCCGCTCGCCCCATGCCGACGTACACGACTACCCCACCCTCGCCGAAGACCTGCGGCAGTTCATGGAGGCGCACTGGATGTACGACGGGGCGCACATCGTCGGCCACTCGATGGGCGGCAAGACGGCCATGCAGTTCGCCCTCACTCACCCCGACCTCGTGAAGAAACTGGTGGTCGTGGACATTGCGCCGAAGGCGTACCAAGGCGGCCATTTCGAGATTTTCGAGGCGCTGCAAGCGATGGACCTCGACAACATAGCCGACCGCAAGGAGGCCGAAGCCTTCCTCGCCGAGCGCATCCACGAGCTGGACGTGCGGCAGTTTTTGATGAAAAACCTGAGCCGAAAAACCGGGGAGGGGGCTACCGGATTCGAGTTTAAAATGAACCTGCCCGTGCTTTGGAAGCACTACCCGGATATTTTGGCACCTGTGACTGGTGAGCCGTTTGAGGGTGAGGCGCTGTTCATCCGGGGCAGCCGCTCGAAGCACGTCGTGCTGCCCGACGACGAGGGATTGATTAAAACGCTGTTCCCAAAAGCGGAAATCAAAACGGTGGAAGGCGCCGGGCACTGGGTTCATGCGGAGAAACAGGAGGAGTTGTTGGGGTTGGTGAGTGGGTTTTTAAACCAAGCATAACTTATCCAAAAAAAACCTAAAAATGAGCGCACAGAAACGCAGGCGCTACCTGTACCGCTCGACTATCATCCGCAAAACCTCCTCCGTTTTGTCAGGATAATCCACTTTGGGCGCAGCCCCGAAGGCCAGCCAATCCCCTATCCTTTCGTGGTATTTTTTCCGCAAGCTTTTGATGACGGGCACGCCCATTGCCCGAAGGGCGGCGGCGTTGCATTGCTGTTCGTACTGGGCCTTCATGGGCACAACCATCAGTTTTTTTCCCAGGAAAAGCGCCTCGGCGGGCGTCTCGAAGCCTGCGCCACAAAGTACGCCCTTGCAACTGGCTAGGCTTCTTAAAAATACCTCGTTTTGGATGGGTTGAACGAGTACATTTTCAACCTGGTATGCTTTTTTTGTGTGCTTGGAGAACACTTGCCAGCGGTCGTTTTTGAACTTGAGTAGTGTTTTCAGCATACGGGAATCAGCGTAGGCAGGCAGGTAAACCGTGTAATGGCCTTGGTCGCTCACGTCCAAGTCCCGCACCTGCTGCCGAATGACCGGGGTGAAAATGCCCGGCGCATACGCTTGGAAATGAAACCCAAAATTGACCGTCACCGGGGCATATTTCTTCAGTATTGTTTTCCCGACCGGGTCAAATTTCTTCGGTTTTGGTGCTGCCTCGTGCAGCACGGCCGCTTGGTGGCTCAGGCCGACGCAGGGCTTTTTTTTGAGGAGGCAGGCCCATGCGCTCACCGGCTCAAAATCGGAAATGACGAGGTCGTAATCTTGAACAGGAAGGCTGCGCACGTCCTTCAGCAGTTGGGCCATATTGCTTTTTTGGTAAGTGGCCAAGAGGTCAACGCCGCCCCGTTTGCCAAAAATAAGGCTAGACCCCCTAAACTGAAACCGAACCGGGAAACCCAGTTCCACATCGGCCTGGATGCCGCTCACGAGCACATCCAAGTCGCCCAAACGGGAAAGGATGGGCACGATGTCCCGTGCCCGGCTGATATGGCCATTGCCGGTGCCTTGTATGGCGTAGAGGATTTTCAATTTAAAATGATTTGACCACGTTTTCCGCCAGCCCAAACGACAGCGTCATGCCCGCCCCGCCGAGGCCGTTGAGGATGGTGACGCCCGGCTCTGGCTCGTGGTGGAACCAGTTTTTGCCATTCGTCATTTTGGGGTAAATGCCGTGCCATGTCTCCGTGATTTGCGGCTTCGGCAGTCGGCAAAACGTTTCCAAGTACTTGATAACCAAGTCGTTGAGTTCCGCCCGCTCGAAGGGGTCGTGGTGCAGGCCGTACTCGTGGGTGTCGCCAAGTGTCACTTCGCCAATTTGGTTTTGGGAAACGAGGACGTGGATGCCCCATCGCAGGTATTCCGGCATTTCTGCTTCAAAACGCTTGCGCAAGGCGGGCAAACCGGGCAGCTTTTCGAACGCCTTGTAGTGCGTCAGCGTCAGGCCAGCGCAGAGCGAAGCGCCGAGGCGGGCGGGCTGCGCCGCCGTGCGCATCATTTGCAGTTTGCAGCGGGTGATGCCGCTTTCGGCAAAAACCAGCGGGTACAGCGTCTCGAAGTCCTGGCCAGCGCAGATAAACACTTGGTCGGCTTCGTGCCAGCGGCCATCGCCCGTGCGTACACGGCCAGTTGCTACCTCCGTCACGGCCACGCCAAAATGAAACTCGACACCGTATTTTTCGGTGAAATAAGCGGGCAGCTTCGCAATGGCTTCCCGTGGGTCAACGATGACCTCCGCACCTGTTTTTTCGATAGCAAAGAAATAGCTGGCCTAACCGCCTGATTTTCAGCCACAAACTCTTCCAGCACGGCCCACTCGTCGTCGTGGTAGGCGAGGTGGAGCGAGCCGTTTTCGTTGTGCCAAATACCCGCCTCCGTGCAGCTTTTCTTCCAAATGGCCCTGCTGCGCAAAGCGGTCTCGTACATTTCGCCCGTCGGCTGCCCGATGGGCCAGACCATGCCGAAATTGCGCACACTGGCCCCTACGGCCTGTTGGCTGCGCTCGAAAACGGTCACTTTGCACCCACGCACGGCAAGCGCTCTAGCCGTTGCGAGGCCGACGATGCCTGCTCCGATGATAATGGCGTTTTTCATAGCATGGTGTTGGCGACTTTGAATATTGAACTCGTTTTCCATGATTTTTCGTTAGCTTTGTTTTAAAAATCAGCGATTATGGAAGCATTGAAAATAAATGTAAATAAGCAGTTGGATGGATATGCTTTTAGCATAGGCCCGTCCGTGAGGAAAAAGCTAAAAAGCTGGTTCCCAAATTAAAAAGCTGGTTCCCAAATGCTTATCCTGCCAATAGCTTGTTTTTATCTTATGACATTAAAAGCGATTTTAAGCTTCCTTTTGATAAGTTTGAGGGCAATATATTTCCGGTTTTGTTTGGTGTTGGCGACCAAGAAGAACTGAAGAAAAAAGTTGACGAAATCCTTTTTGTGGATTCGCAGACAGGACACATTTTGCACAAGCACAAGATGGCCGCATGAAAGGCAATTATAACCTTTACTTGGGCAAGGCTGGGCATCTTGCAGTCATGTCCGAATTCCTGACAAGGGGATGGAATGTTGCTATTCCGGAAGTTGATATTGGTGATGATATTTTTGTTGTTCAAGACGAAAACGGCACTTTGCAAAGGGTTCAAGTAAAAACGTCTGCTTCCAAAACAACCAAAAATGGCTTCCGGGCGCAGTTCTCGCTCCCAATCAGGCAGCTCAGGAATATTTCCAATATCTTGGTTCACTATGTTTTTATTGTAAGGCACAATGGAGCTTGGTCAACGCCTGTTATCATCCGCCAAGACTATTTACTTGACTTCTTTGAAAATGAACAAATAGGTTCAAGGCACAACGACCATCTCAACCTACATTTTAGTTTTGAGCCTGCTGGCGTTAGGTGCTCAAAATTGGATTTGACAAGTTTTCTTGCCGACTATTCTGATTTCCCGATTGTTGAGTGAGCCGTTTCTTCATAAAATAAACGACCGAAGCCCCCATCAGCACCATCCCCACCACACTCGCCCACAAATTAGCCCCCACCAAAAAACGGCTCCAGACGATGGGCACTTCCAAAAACTCCTTCACCAGCAGCACGGCCACACTGCCGAGGTAGCCAATCGCATCGGCCACGTACATGATGAAGCCGATATTGCCCGGTTGGCGATAAGCCGCTATCAGCCGCTCGAAAATCAGGCAGTTGAAGGGCACGTAGGCGAGGTAGAGGCCCACCCCGTTGAGCATGGCCCAATGCGGCGCAGCGAGCAGTTTTTGAGAAAAAAGCAGGGTGCTGACGAAGACCAGCACCAAGCCGATGAAAATGGTAATGTGATTGAAAAACAAGGCTCTATGGTTGTTTTTCACAAAAACCAGCAAGCTCAGGCCGCCAAGGATGACCAAGGTGGCAGGCAGTTCGGTTTGGGTGAAAATATCGGGGCGGTCGCCGTAGCCAAGCTCTATCCACAGCTCGGCAGCGAAATTGTCACGCAGGTCTCGCAGCACGGTGAGCAGCAGGTATGCAGCAACTAGCACGATGATGCCGGGCAAGAATTTTTGCAAAAAAGCCCTTCTTTCCTGCTTCGTCATGGGCCGGCGCTCGGAGCGGGCAGCGAGGTCGAGGGCGTCGGGCGTCGGGGTGCGGTCGAGGAGCCAGGCAGCACCTACGAGCGGCACGATGAACAATGCCCCTGCCGTGAACGGCATCCAAAAAGCAGTTTTCCCACAGTCAACCATGAGCCAACTGCCGATGCTTTTCACGAAACCTGATGCGAAAATAAAGGTACTTGCCAACGCTATGCCCAGCACTTCGGTGGTTCGGCGGCCTTCGAGGTAGCTGAACACAATGCCCCAGATGAGGCCCAGCGGCAGCCCGTTCAGAAACATAAAAGCGATGTTCCAAGGCGGCGGCACCAGCGCAAAACCCAGCAGCGACAGCCAAGCGAAGCCAATCAAAAACACAACGCTCTGGAAACGCCCCTTCGATTTCAGCTCTGAAATAAAGCGGATACCATAGAACTTGCTCGCCATATAACCCAGCACTTGCGCCACCACGAGCCATACTTTGTAGCTCACGCCAGCATACAACAATCCGTCGAAAGTGGCAGCCGTGAACGGCTTGCGGAAGGCGTACATGCAGGTATAGGTGGCAGCAGCTGCCAGCGCAGCCAGCACAATGGCCGACAAACGATTGGTAGTAGGTGGCGAGCTGTTGGCAACGCCTAATTTGACACCTCCGACTTGGGCTTCCATTGCGTTAGGCGTGTGCGAATTCGTCCACGGTCAACTGAACCACCTGCCAAAGGTCGTCCACGAGGTGGGTGTGCGGGTATGGCTCCAGTTCCTCACGGGTATGCGAGCCACTGGTCACGCCGATGACCCAGCCGCAGCCAGCGTTGGTGCCTTCTTGGAGGTCGGAGGGCGTATCGCCGACCTTGGCCACATTGGCGGGGTCGGTGATGCCAAACTCGGCCATGAGCAGTTGTATCATGTCGGGGTATGGGCGGCCACGCTCCACCTCGTCGGCGCTGGTCCAGGCATCCACCATGTCCTGCCAGTCGAGGCGCTCGATGATGGTTTTGGTGATATTGGAGGAAAAGCCCGTGTTGAGCGCCACTTTTGCGCCGATTTTGCGCAGCGTGCGGATGGTGCGCTCCGCAAACGGCGTGGGTCGCACATCGGGGCTGTTGCGATAATGGTAGAGCATCGTATCCTCGAACTCCCTGAAAATCGCATCAATATCTTCCTGCGAAGGTTCGAGTTGGAATTTTTGCGTCAGCAAAACCCGAATGGCCACGGGTTTCGGGATGCCCATGACGCTGTTGGCGTCTTCCCGGTCAATCTGATACCCGAAATGGGCAAAGGCGGTGATGAGCGACTGGTGTACGTTGTCGCTGTCGTGAACGGTGGTGCCGGCCATGTCGAAAACGATGAGTTGAAGTGCCATAATTCGTTTATTTTAGTGTATCTTCGTTTTTTAATTCATCAAAAATTTTCGTCCAAAATGGGAGTAGAAGTAGCGGTTCAAAAAGGCTTTTTGACCATCGAGCAGTACCTGAAAAAAGAGGACGCATCGGAGGTAAAGCATGAATTTCAAGACGGAAAACTTATCACTATGGCAGGAGGACTCATTACCCACAATATTCTCAAAAGTGAAATTTTGCAATTATTGACTGCGTTTTTTCGCTTCAACAACTTGCCGTTTTTGGCTTTGGACAGCGACATGAAAACCCGCATCGAATCTGCCAATAAGTTCTGCTACCCCGATGTGACCGTGATTGCAATGCCGCCCAGTTTTTACACAACTCCTGCCGGAAAAGAGCGCCGTGACATCATCACCAACCCATTGCTGGTGGTCGAGGTACTTTCCAACGATACCCGCAGCAAGGACAAGGGCGAAAAATTCGAACAGTACTGTACCATCCCGACTTTTCGGGAGTACCTGCTCATTGAACCAGAAGAAGTATGGGCAAAGTCAATTTACCTCGAAGACCCCGCTGCTGGCCTGATGCGGGTGAAAACCGAAACCAACAGGGATGCCTCCATTCACTTGCATTCCATCGGATACGATTTGAAATTGGACGACGTCTATAAAGCACTCAACAACCTAAAACCCTGATTTTCAGGCTGCTGCGTGCAGTTGATGAAACCCTGCATGACGCCGCAAATGCTTCAGGCATATTTCCCGGTACTTTTCCAAGTCGGGTAAAGGCTTGCCCACCTCCTTCGCAGCCTCATCCCATTTCCGCATTTTAATCATCAGTTCGAAAAGGAAATTGGACTCGAAGGACTCGGCCTCTTCTGCATCCATCCTGCCCCCTTGGTAAGCGAGTGTTTGGCGGCTGGATTCGGAAAGTTGCTCGAAATACTCGCTGTTCTTAAAGGTCAGGTAGCGTTTTGCCTGTACGTGTCCCTCTACAAGGCGGCATATTTTCTCTGAAAAACCGAGCTTGCCCAGGTAGTTTCCGCCGACTTGCTCGTGACGGAGGATGCCTAGACCGGGCATCTCGTCCTCGTTCGGCAAGGCGCACAAGTGGCCAATATCATGCAGCAGTGCAGCCAATACGACCTCCTCATCGAAGCCTTCGGACTCGGCCATTTGGGCGGACTGGCAGGCGTGTTCAATCTGGCTCACCGGCTCACCGATGTACTCCTCAAGTCCCCTGCGTGTGAGGAGGTCGAATATTTCCTGCGTCGCCTGTTCAGGGCTTTTCCGAAGTGGCATGACGTTCGAGTTTTGGTGGGCAGTACGCCGAAGCAGCATGAGCATCGGGGCGGTCTGCGGTTTACGTTGCAATGGTTGCCGGATCATTCGTTTTTTTTACGGATGCCAAGGTCGGGGCAGGGTATAAACTGAATATGAAGGAGGGGTTAAGTTTTGGGGTAGATTCCGAGTTGCAAGGCATTGGAAACTTCCATAGCTTTGCCAAAAGCAAAAAGCTATGAGCCTCATTTTCAATGAGTTTGGATTTCTAACCCCACAGGATGTAATTCACGCTGGGTTAGAATCGTTTGAGAATATTTTTGTAAAAGAATTTATAAACTCAAATACAAGAAGTCCAATTTTTGAAAATTATTTGAGCTATATCAGTGCATTCAAGCAAGAAATTATGCCCGAATTTCGGCAATGGGTTGATGGGAGTTTCGTAACGAAAAAATTGAACCCAAAGGACATTGACATCGTTACTTTCATTCCATTTGAGGTTTACGAAAATAGGAGAAAGGAGATTGAAGCAAAGTTCATCATGGGTGGGGCACTCAAGCATTTCGGCGTAGATGCCTATGCTATCAGAACCTATCCGGAAAAACATGAACTACATTTTGTCACGCTTCATGATACCGCAGAATGGCGAGAAACCTTTAGCAAAACCAAGTTTAACAAAAACCAAAAACGTTACCCGAAGGGTTTTATCGAACTAAATTTTTGAGCAATGGCAAACGAAGAAATAATCGGCCCAAATATTCGGGTCGCTGACATTTTGGAGCAAATAGAAAGGCTCGATAAAATGATTGCCTTTCACAAAATGCACGCTCCGGATGATGCTATGCTAAAGCAATATCAATATTTGCGGAGGCGGTATTCCCTTGAGTTGACAAGACTAATGAAGATGTATAATTTCCATCTATCACCAATAAAGCAGAAAGTTGCCAAGCCAAAGTCCAAACAAATTAAAGCGGCAATTCCTTTAAGTTAAAAATCAAATTTTATATAAACAAAACAGCCCGTCAGTCGAATGATTGACGGGCTGTTTCATTTATGCAAAACCTTACTTCACCAACCACATCAAGCCATTGATGTCGTCATCGCCAAACTGCCTAGTCACGGCCTCATCGTAGTTCGCCGTGTTGGTATTCCGCTCAGAGGCCGGGTACTGGAACCGCTTCGGTATGCGGTCGCCGTTGCCAGTGCCAGGGCCGATGTGGAAGACCGGAACGCCCGTCCTGCGCTGGTTGTAAAAAGCTTCCCAACCGCTGTTCTGGAAGAAAGCAAGGTACTTCTGCGTCAGGATTTGCTCTAGGCCATCGGCATTATTGCCAGCGTAGTCCACTTCGGCTTGCGCCAAATAGCCAGCCAGTGCAGTGGCATCGGTTATGCCGTAGAAGTTCATGCTAGCCGTGATGCCCCGGTTGTACCATTCGCCCGCATCGCCACTCACCCAGCCACGGTTGATGGCCTCGGCGATGTTGAAGCAAAGCTCGGCATAGCCAATCTGGATGCAAGGCTCTGGCCCGCTAAAGGTGCTGTAGTAGCGTTCTTGGTCAATAGCGCTGTACTCGCCGTTGCCCATCTTGAAGGTCATGTCGTCGAGGCCCTCGCCAGCGGGGGCACCCACGTAGGCTTCAAAATCGTTTTCGGTTAAACCTTGTGCCAATTTTGCAGGGGCAGGGTCGGCCACCACGAAAGTGCGGGGGTCCTTCAAGCTCACAAGCAAGCCGAGATAGGTATCGCTGTGGTTGTAACGGCCAGCATCGAAGCCACTGTTGCCGGGATTGGTCGGGTAGGTGTTCGTCGAGCTGTTGTAAATATATGCCATGTTGTCGCCAAGGCCCTCCATGATGGGGAACTGCGACGGGTTGTTCAACACATCGGCAAAGCGGCCCTTCACGTTCAGGTCGCTGTCGTCGGCATGCTTGCTGAGGTGGATGAGCAGCCGCAGCTTGTAGGTGTTGATGACTTTTTGCCATTTCACGAGGTCGTTGCCGAGGTAGATATCGCCTTGCAGCGAGTTGTCGTTTTTGCCGATGGCAGCAGCCATGAGGTCGTTGGCTTCCTCCAGCAAATTGAGCGCAGCGGCGAAAACTTCTTTTTGCGTATCATAAACGGGCGTCGTGTTGTCCAAGCCTTGCAGGGCTTGCGAGAACGGCACGTCGCCAAATTTCAAGGACATGCGCACGGAGAAATACGCCTTGAAAAACTTGCCCAAGGCCGAGTACGGGTTGGAGGTGCTGCCCGCCAGTTTCTCCGCTTCCGTCTCCATCAACTTCACGTTGTTGAGGGTGTAAAAATCGAAGCCGGAGGTCGTCCAGTTGTACTCGTTGTTGCCGTAGTAGTTGTAGTTGCAGAGGTGGAACTGGCTGTACCGCATCACGATATTGTCGTTCCAGCAGCTTTCGGCCATGTCGTTCAACACGCCCTGAAAAATCAGCGACGGTGGCGCCGATGCTGGCTGGTTGGGGTTTACTTGCAGGTCCTCGAAGGACTTTTCGCAGGCGCTCATGCCAAACACGAGCAGTGCGAGGATGGTTATATTTTTAAACGATTTCATTTTATAGATTTTTACCCCTGACCCCTAAAGGGGAACCTAATCCAATTAGTCGTCGGAACTTTAACCGACGAACTTCCCAAGTTAGGTTCCCCTTTAGGGGTCAGGGGTCATGATTTAAAACGTAAAGTTCAAATTCACCCCAAAACGACGTAGCGTAGGCGACTGCAAATCGGAGTAGCCTTGCACAGCGTTGGGGCTGGTCGTGCCCGTGAACTGCTCCACGTCCACGTTTTTCTCCTCCGCAAAATAGAGCAGGTTCCTGCCCACGAGGCTCACGCTGGCGCCTTGGATGCGCTTGCCCTTGAATTTTTCCGCAGGGAAATTATAGGTGATGGTCACTTCCCGCAGCTTGGCGAAAGTGCGGCTCATCAGGTTGGCCTCCTCACTGGAATAGTAGCGGCTGATATAGTCCTGAAGGAAGGTGGTCTGCGTGTTGGGCGCAAACTCCATCTCTGCGTAGTTGATGATGTTGCCGTCCACGTCGTACTCCGGCGCTACGCCATTGGAGATGACCACGCCCTCGGCCACCCAAGTCTTGTTGCCGAGGTAGTCCTGGTAGCGGGCATCGCCCATGCCAAGGCCGTTGGCGTCCTTGATATTGTTCAGCACGGTCTCCTCGTGGCGGCCACCCCGGAAGGTCTGGCGTTGGATATAGTTGACGATATTGCCGCCCACTGCGCCGTCGAACTGGAAGCCGAAGCCGAAATTCTTGTAGCTGATGGTATTGCGCACGCCCCAAGTCCAGTCTGGATTGGTGTAGCCGAGGAATTGCGGCACAGGGTTGGCAAACGGCCTACCGCTACCATCAATGATGGCGTTGCCGTTCGGGTCACGCACAAAGGCCCTGGCGTAGTAGGCATCAATACGGTCGCCCACTTCGAGGAACTGGCCGAGCTTCTCCACGCCGGGATAAATCTCGTCCAGCGTCTCCCGCCAAGTACTCCAGTTGAAGTCCACCTGCCAGTTGAAGTCCGGCGTTTTCACCGGGCGTATGCCCAGCACCACTTCGTAACCCTTTTTGCGGGTCTTTATGCCATTTTCTACGGCTGCGCCGTAACCAGTGGACTCGGAAAGTGGCAGGTTGAACACGTTCGGGCCGTCGGTGGCATTGAAGTAAGTCAGGTCAAGCGCCAAGCGGTTGTTGAAGAACTTCATGTCAATCCCTGTTTCAAAAGCCGTCGAGAACGAAGGCTCCAAGTTCGGGTTCACGATGGTCGTGGGCGAGTAGGCGCTCGGCTGGTTGTTGTACGGGAAGCGGATGTCGTAGCCGCTGGAATTGATATAGTTCGGGCCGTCGTAAGGCGTGTAGTAGTCGTTGCCGTAGTCAATCACGTCACGACCAGCCACGAGGTAGGCCGCCGGGATGGTCGAGCGGGTAAGGCCCGAACCCACTTTTGCGAAGCTGCCCCGCAGTTTCAGGAAAGTGAAAAAATCGGGCAGTTTCACCATCTCCGAAACCTGCAAGCTCAAGCTGGCAGATGGGTAGAAATAGCTGTTGTTGCTGGCGGGCAGCGTGGAGTGCTTGTCCGTACGGCCAGTCAATGACAGCGTGAGGTAACGGTTGTAGGTGATGTCCACGAAGCTGTAGGCGCTCAACACCCGCATGTCTGCGCCGTAGTTGAACACCTGCCGGGTGAACAGCGAGTTGTTTAGGTTGTACCATCCCGGCACGTTGAGGTAGTCGGTGCTGGCAAAGCTGGAATTGTACTGGAACGTGCGGATGTTGCCGCCAACGGAGGCCGTCACGTCGAGCGACGGCGTCACGCTTTTGTCAAAAGTCAGCATCACGTCCGTGTTGTTCTCGAACAGGTTGCGGCGGTCTTCCCGGTAGTCGCCCTTGGCCTGCTCCCGGCCATACACCGTTGCGGAATAAGGGAATTTTTCGCTCCTGAAAATATCATAGGTGGAAATCTGCGTGCGGCCCAATAGTTTCAAAGCATCATTGAAGCTGTAGGTCAAAGAGGCATGACCGTACACGTCCGTTTTCTGGTGGCCACGCAGCCATTCGTAGGCACTGAACCACGGGTTGTTGTAGCGGGTGTAATCGGCATAAATCTGCTGCAGGCCCTCCTTGCCGGGCTGCCAGTAGTCCCGCATATCGTCCATGCTCCAGTCGGCACCGCCCCAGATGATGACGTTGTAAATCATGGAGTTAGGCCCGTAGGCCACGTCCGGGATGTTGTCGGTGAACTGGCGGTTGTAGTTCAGGCCGCTCTCGAAGCGCAGTTTTTTGTTGAAATTATAGCCAATGGCGGTGTTGAAATTGCCGGAGTTCAACTGCGTGTTCGGCACGATGCCCTGCTGGTGCGTGTAAGTGCCGGAGATGCGGATGTCGTAGTCCTCGTTGCCAGCGCTCACGGCGAGGTTCGTCGTTTGCAGGATGCCGGGGCGGAGGAATTTTTGCAGGTTGTCCTTGCCACGCGCCGTCCAAGGCGTCGGTTTGATATTGCCGGTGAACGTGGCGCCATTGGGGTATTCAGTTGTGTATTCTGTGCCGGGCGTCACCTCACCGTCGTACTGCGGGATGAGCTGCCCCTCGAATTTTGGCCCCCAAATATCATAGTCGGAATCGTAGAGGCCACCGCCTTTTCCATCTGCGAAGGCATAGCGCCCGTGGTCGCCGGGGCCGTACTCGTCCTGTACTTTCGGGATGGTGAGGAAGGTCGCCTCCATCATGGTGGAGTTGTTGAGTTCAACGGTGAAGCCCCGCTTGTCCTTCGTACCCCTTTTCGTTGAAATCTGGATGGCACCATACTGGCCACGGCTGCCGTAGAGCGCCGAGGCGTTGGGGCCTTTTAGCACCGTAATGGTCTCGATATCGTCCGGGTTGATGTTCCAAGAATCTGACTGGATTGGCACACCATCCACCACGTAGAGCGGCTTGTCGCCCCTGAGCAGCACCGATGGGCCGCCTAGCAGCTCCGCCGATGCGCCAACGGTGAGGCCGGCCACCCGCCCCGTGAGCGAGTTGATGGGGTTGGGTTCCCGTGCCTTGATGAGGTCTGCGCCTTTTACGTCCTGCACGGCATAGCCCACCCGTGCTTTTTCCTTCGTAATGCCCAATGCAGTGACGACCACTTCACTGAGTTGTTCGGAGTTTTCAGTCAACAGGACGTTCACGAAGTTTTGCTCCGCAATGACCACTTCCTGCCCTTCAAAACCGATGAAAGAAACCACCAACGGAGCGTTGGGGTCAGCCACCCGTAGTTCGAAGCTGCCGTCGCCATCCGATACCGTGCCCACGGAAGTACCTTTAACCATTACTGTGGCGCCTGCCACTGGCTCGTTGGTTTTTGCATCTTTCACGATGCCTTTCACGGTTTTTTGTGCAAAAAGGCCCGTGGAGCACGCTCCCATGACCAATAGCAAAATAGCCGCCACCCTCCAAGCCCCTTGGCTTAGTGCTGTTCGTTTCATAAATTTGTGAGTTTTAAATAAACAAATTGCTTTTAGCCGGGGCAGCTTGGGGCTGTTCCCGGCTTTTTTTGTTGCTTTTTGGCAACGCCGCAAAGGTTGGAAGGGAATTTCGGTAGGCTGTTAAAACGGCATTTAAGTATTGGTGAAGTTTGTGTAAAACGAAACCCACAAAAAAAACAGCCACACCCTGACATAAAGGATGTGGCTGCATGGTACGGTAAAATACACTCAATAAAATACTAAGTATGAAACATTGGTGCAAAGATTACCACCTAGGGTGAACAAGGTTTTAAGCCCAAATTAACGCTAGGTCATTTCTTGGCAGATGCCTTTTTAGCTGGTGCTTTAGCCTCCATCTTCTTTGAAACAGCTTTCGGCTTCGCCGCTTTGTCTTTTTCTGCCTTCTTTTTGTCAGGTTTTGCTTTGAGCTGTTTTTTCAGCAGTTTCTTGGCATCCTTCAGGCTCGCTTTCAGCGATTCCTTTTCTGCCTTCAGCATTTCCAGCGCTGCTTCTGTCTCAGCAATCTGCTGCATCGTAGCAGCTACTTCTGGACGCAGTTCTTGTTGCTGCTTCTCTGATTTTTGCTTTTTCCCCATAGCGAAGTTGTTAGATTTTGTTCAAAAATTTTCGGCTACAAAATTAAGCGACTTAACAATCACTTAATGTTAAGTTTTCATTGGCGGCAAAAACTTAACATTGGCGAGCCTCACAGGGCGAGAGGCCGCTTTAAATTGGCATGAACCAAAACTACTGGCTACATCAATTGAACGGCACCTTCAGTTTATAGTTCTTTGAACAACAAACCGGGTTGATGGAGCGAACAAGGGGGCAAGCCCGCTTGGAGAAGGCGGCAATTCCAAGGGGGCCTGCCCCCTTGCATGGAACTCATTCAGTTGTTCAAAAAAACATAGCCCCCTTCACCAAGGCTTTATTCCATAAAATTTGGCACCATTTCCATTCATCACGGCTTCAAATTCGGCTGCCGTGAAATTCTCAAAAAAACGGCGGGTAATATTTGCCACATTATCGTAGCTACCCCCCAACAGGCACACCGGCCAGTCGGAGCCGTACATCAAGCGGTTTACCCCAAAAGCCTCCGCTACCAAGTCAAGGTAGGGCACGAAATCTTCGTACTTCCAGCCTTGCCACTTGGCCTCCGTCACCATGCCCGACACTTTGCAATGCACGTTTTCGTGCTTCGCAACTTCCCGCATCAGGGCCGCCCAGCCATCGAAGTAGCCGTCCTTGACATAGGGCTTGGCAAGGTGGTCAATCACGAATTGTTGGTTGGGAAACTGCCGCACGAACTCCAGCACAGCGCCCAATTGGTGCGGAAATACGAGGATGTCGTAAGTGAAACCATGCTGCGCCAAGGCCGCAATCCCCCGCTTGAAATCATTGCGGAGCAAAAAATTCACATCCTGCTCGCCCTGCACGATGTGTCGGAATCCAGCCAGCTTTTCGAACTGGGAAAAATGCGCCAGCCGCTCCGCAACATCGGGCGAACGCAAGTCCGCCCAGCCCACCACTTTTCTCACAAAAGCGTGGTTGTCAGCCAGTTGCAGCAGAAAATGCGTCTCCGCCTCCGACTGGTCGGCCTGCACGGCTACGCACCCCGATACACCGTTGGCTTGTAGCTCCGGCAATAAATCGGTGGGCAAGAAGTCCCGCCGGATGACCTCCATCGAGCCGTCAATCCAAGCATCCCGCACGGGGTCAAACTTCCAAAAGTGGACGTGGGTGTCGAGCATTGAGGTGGAAATTGGAAATTGGGAAATTGGAAATTGGGAAATTGGAAATTGGGAAATTTGGAAATTGGGGTGGTTGAATTTCCCAATTTCTCAATTTCCAAATTTCTATTTCACAACCGGGTACTTGAAAGTGGACTTCAGCATCACCCGCTTGCCCGTCTTGCCCGACTTGCGGGCGGCCTCGATGACCTCCAGCACGTGCAGGGCATGCTCGGCAGCGATGAGGGGTTCTTGGCCCGTCACCAAGCTCTCGGAGACGACCGAAGCACCTTGCTCCCACACGTAGGTGCCGGGGTCGGGCACGAAGCGCTCGCCTTCGGGCTTGTCCCAAGAATTGGCCAAGTGGACGCCGAAGGGCGCCCAGTCGTAGCCGATGAGGGCCATGTTGCCGTGGCTGCCCCAGAGCATGATGGTGGGTCGGTCTTGCCCGTCGCCCTCGTGGCCAAAGGGGTCGAAGTAGTTGAAGCCGCACTGCACGTGCGAGAGCACACCATTGCCGTGGTCCATGATGAGCATGGTGTTGTCTTCGGCCACGACCTTGATTTTGCCCTTGTTGTCCACGGTGCGCTCAGGGGTCACGATGGTGGTCATGGCGGTCACGGCTTTGGCAGGCCCGAGCAGCCCGGTCAGCGTGGCGATGTTGTACACGCCGAGGTCGGGCAGGCTGCCACCGCCTTTTTCATAGAAAAATGCCGACCAGCCTGGCCCCGTGTGGCCGTAGTGGGCATGTGCGGCGGCCATTTTGCCGAGCTTGCCCTCGTTCAGCGCCTTGGCCATGAAGGCAAACTGCGGGCTGTTGACAACGGCAGGAGCGCCCCAGAGCCGAAGCTTTTTTGAATTGGCAAAATCGAGCAGTGCCCGGCCTTCCTTGTAGGTGTTGGCCATGGGCTTTTCGCTCCAGACGTGCTTGCCAGCGTTGAGGGCGATGCGGTTCAGGCGGCCATGCTCCTGCATGTCGGTGGTGTTCACGAGCAGGTCGAACGGCACCCCGGCCAGCATCTGGTCAATATGCGGGTAGTGGTTCTTGACCTTGTACTTTTCAGCCTGTTTTTGTGCCCTTTCGGGAATGATGTCGCAGAGGCTGACCACCTCCACATAGGGCGATTTGGTGAGGTGGGGCAGGTACATATTGCTCACGCTGCCGCAGCCGATGAGGCCGACCTTGATTTTGCGGTCGGCGAAGTGCAGGCCCTCGGCCTTGCCCATGATGGGTGCGAGTATTGCGCCAGCGCCGAGCGCTCCGAAGGTTTTGAGGAATTGCTTGCGGGAAATTTTGCCGTTTGCCATAGTGAATCGGAGGGCGGTGGACGGCCCACGGTGGACAAAGTCCCACGGTCAGCACGGCCAGCCAATAGATTTTGATTTTAAATGGAAATAAAAAACGGCGGAAATTAGGAAGGAAAGTGCAGTATTGAAGCTGCGAAGGGCTTATTTTTCAAAACCATAGTCCCGCTCTACCCTACAAATGCGGGTTTTGTAATGCGAATACCAATCGGAGCGGCCTTTTTGCTGCGCAATTTGGTGTTCAGCGACCTGTTTCCAGTTGCGGATGGCCTCCAAACTCTCCCAATAAGAAACGGTGATGCCAATTCCATCACGGGCACTCTCGTGGCCGAGGTAGCCGGGCTGCTGCTGGGCCAATTCGACCATTCGCTCGGCCATGTCACGGTATCCCACCTCCACCTCGGTGCGCATGCTGGTGAAAATGACGGCGTAATACGGTGGGGAAGGGGTGGGAGCTATCATGCGATTGCGGATTTTCGATTGCGGATTTCGGATTGGGGACTGCCGAAAGCTGAATGCTTGGGAGGTTGCGACGCCCCGGTTTCGTACATTTTGGCCTTGTGCAGCGCAATTCGATTGCGGATTTTCGATTGCGGATTTCGGATTGGGGGACTGCCGAAAGCCGAATGCTTGGGAGGTTGCGTCCTTAATCCGAAATCCGCAATACGAAATTTGCTTAGATGCCCATTTTTGCCTTTACCTGTGGCTCCAGGTCATTGGCCTCGGCGGCAAACAACAGGGCGTTGAAGATGCTGGTATCAAAAATCATGGTGTAGCCACCTTCTTTGCCCACTTCATTGATGGCCTTTTCGAGTTTTTCGAGGATGGGGCCTAGCAGCTCCTCTCTTTTCTTGGAGATGATGGCTACGATTTCGTCTTCCAACTGGGACAGTTCTTTTTCTTTTTGCTCGAACTCCGCCTGCTTTTTCTGCGCTTCGACGGGCGGCACGTTACCTGTTTCGTAAGCTTTTACAAATGCCATGTACTCGGCTTGAAAGGCTTTGGCACGGGCCTCGCCCACTGCCACCAGCGAATCCTGCATGGCTTTCAACCTATCATCCGCAACTTTGGTGGCGGGGATTTGAACCAAGAGGTTGCCAGTGTTCAGGTGGCCGTATTTCTGGGCCGACACGCTGTTGGCCATTGTGGCGAACAGGAGCAAAAGGGCACTAATTTTCAATATTTTTTTCATGGTGTTGATTGTGTTTCGGAAACAAGGATGCAAAACTACCGTTTAGGCTGCTGCTTTCCTACTACTTGGCGACTAAGTTTTCGGTACGAACCTTGCCAATGGTCGGTAGCGTTGCAGGAAGGTTAGACACATACTTGAAATCCAATGACTAGAGCGGGACTTAAAGCAAAGTCCACAAACGTTTTAAAAAATTTCAACGAACCGCCGATTTTTTAAAGATTGTTTAATTATAAAGGCGATTTTTTAAATTAAAACCATCAAAAACAGGCTTGCTTGGAAATATTTCAAAATCCAAAGCTAAATAAATATGCTTTTTGAAATAATTCAAATTTATTTTGCTTTTTTTGAAATTATTTAAAAAATTTTAATTTTTACTTAAAAAATTTGCATCTTTAAGGGCGTTTCCTTTAAATTTGCATCATCAAACAGGAACAAAAAAGATTGTTTCTTTAAAAATTGTGAGGTGATGAAATCAGGCAGCCATGCCCTCTTGTCTCGGGGGTGGGGAATAACGGGATAAACGCAACATAGAGCCGGACCATCCGACCAGGGTTGACCACTATTCTTTGTGTTGTAGCTAACCGCCTCGTGGAGGTTCGAGTCCTCCCCTTACAGCCAAAAGGCGTTACGGAGCAGTTCCGTAGCGCCTTTTTCATTTTCAGGCATACCATCAGGCAACCTTCCGGCGTTTTTGCCCCACCTTCCGTTGTTGCCATTGGCTGTTAGTCCTTTGCTGTTGGAAGTAACCCGTTAAAAGCAAATGGCCAAAAGCCAACAACAGTCTCAAACAATTACTACCTTTGCACCCCTATGAAAAAAAGGCTCTTCCAATCATGGCTTTTCCTGCTGGCGTTCACGCTACTGACCGCGCTTGGCTGCAAATCCGAGTTCGAAAAAATCCGGGGCAGTGGCGACACTGACAGCATTTACGCCAAAGCGTTTGTGTACTACGAACAAGAGGAGTACCTGCGTGCACAGACCCTGCTGGAGCTAATCATCCCCGCTTACAGGGGCAAACCGGAGCTGGAGAAAATCTACTTCACCTACGCCGACACCTATTACAAGCTGGGCAAGTACATCATGGGCAACTACTATTTCAAGAACTTCGCCTCTACCTTCCCCAACAGCGCCCAACGGGAAGAGGCGGATTTCATGGCTGCCTACTGCAATTACATGATGTCACCGGGGTTCCGATTGGAGCAGACCTACACCGAAAAAGCCATTGACGATTTCCAGCTGTTCGCCAACACCTATTCCAGCAGCCCAAGGCTCAAGGAGGTGAACCGGCTCATAGACGAGATGCGCCTCAAGCTAGAGCAAAAAGTCTTCGATGAGGGCGTGCTCTACTACAACCTCCGGCAGTATCAAGCGGCCACGACAACGTTTGAAAACCTGCTGAAGGACTTCCCCGAAACCAGCAACGCTGAACAGGTGCGCTATTACCTGGCCAAGGCCAACTACCTGCTGGCAGAGAACAGCGTCTTTGAAAAACGGGAAGAACGCTACAAAAAAACGGTTGACTATACCAAGGACTACCTCAGCAAGTTCAAGGAGAGCGACAACTACAACGAAGTCAAATCATTTTACAATAACTCAGTTAAGCAATTAAAATCTATCACAAATGGCAGATATCAAGACCAAGGCGCAGGGGCTGGACGCTAACGTGAAAGCCCGCAATATCACAGCAATGGTGGAGCCGACGCAGAACATCTACGAGACTTTGGCCATCATCACTAGGCGCTCACGCCAGTTGGCCATTGACCTCAAGCACGAGTTGCACAGCAAGCTCGAAGAGTTCGCCGTGAACACTGATACCATCGAGGAAATCACCGAGAACAAGGAGCAAATCGAAATATCCAAGTTCTACGAGCGCCTACCCAACCCGACGCTCATCGCCACGGAGGAGTTCCTCAAAGGTGAAATCCACCACCACTACAATACCAACCGCCGCAAGTAAAGTTGGCAGTCCGGCAGTTGGCAGTTGGCAGTCAGGAGCTGCTTTCATGGCACAGACTGCCAACTGCCAACCGACGAACTAGAATATGCACGGTAAAAAAATCATACTCGCCATCACAGGCAGTATAGCCGCTTACAAAGCCGCCCACTTGGTGCGGCTTTTTGTGAAAAAAGGAGCCGAGGTGCAGGTGCTAATGACCCCTGCAGCCACCGAGTTCATCACGCCGCTCACACTTTCCACCCTATCGAAGCGGCCAGTCTTCACGCAAGTCATCTCGGAGCAGGAATGGAACAGCCACGTGGAGCTTGGCCTTTGGGCCGACGCCCTCGTCGTAGCGCCAGCCACTGCCAACAGCCTCGCCAAGCTCGCCAACGGCATTTGCGACAGCATCGTGTCGGCGGTGTACCTCTCGGCACGCTGCCCTGTGTTCCTAGCACCTGCAATGGACCTCGACATGTGGAAGCACCCCGCCACCCAAGCCAACGTGCAGCGCCTGCAAGGCTACGGCAACCACCTGCTGCCAGTGGGCTACGGCGAGCTTGCCAGTGGCCTGGTGGGCGAAGGCCGCATGGCCGAGCCGGAAGCAATCGTGGCATATTTGGAGGATTTTTTCCTTCAGAAACAGGATTTTAAGGGCAAAAACGTGCTCGTGACGGCTGGGCCGACCTACGAGGCCATTGACCCGGTCAGGTTCATCGGCAACCGCTCCAGTGGCAAGATGGGCTTGGCCATTGCGGAGCAGTTCGCAGCAAGGGGCGCCAGCGTGACGCTCGTGCTGGGGCCTTCCAGGCTGAAGGCGCAGCACCCCGGCATCAATACCTTGAAGGTGGAATCTGCGCAACAGATGTACGAAGCTGCCCTGCAGCATTTCGGGCAGGCCGACATTGCCGTGCTTTCGGCAGCAGTGGCCGACTACCGCCCGGCCCATGTTGCGGAGCAAAAAATCAAGAAAAAAGGCGACAGCATGACCATTGAGCTGGAAAAAACGCCGGACATCGCCGCTTCTTTGGGCAAAATGAAACGAGCGGGCCAGTTCATCGTTGGATTTGCCTTGGAGACCAACGACGAGCTGCAAAATGCCAGCGAGAAATTGACGAAAAAGAACTTCGATTTCATCGTGTTGAACTCCTTGCAGGACGCCGGGGCAGGCTTTAATTTTGACACCAATAAAGTTACCATCCTTCACAGAAACAATATTCGCAAGGATTTCGAGTTAAAAACGAAGGCCGAAGTGGCGAAGGATATTGTGGACGAGGTGGCCATTTTCATGGTTGAAAAGGGTTGACAAGAGTTGGTAAAGGTTGGTAATGGGCACACACTAATGGCCAATATCAACCCTTATCAACCTTCATCAACCCTTTTCAACCTCAAAATAGCAACATGAAAAACTGGTTTTTACTACTAATTGCGGGCATGTTTGCTGCCTCACTGCAAGCGCAGGAACTGAAGGTGAAAGTGACCATGAACACGCCCAAACTACAGACTGCCGACCCGGTCGTTTTCCAGACGCTCCGGCAGGCCATTGAGGAGTTCATGAACAACCAGAAGTGGACGAACGACGTGTTTGAGGAGAAGGAACGCATCAATTTGGAAATCTTCATCACCATCTCCAAAGAACTTGCTGCCAACACCTTCGAGGCTGAATTTTCCTGCAAGAGCAACCGTCCAGTGTACAACAGCAACTACGAAACACCAATGTTTGTACACCAAGACAAGGACGTGGTGTTCAGCTATGAACAGTTTCAGCCATTGGAGTACAGCCAGACTACTTACCTCAACAACCTGACCTCGGTGCTGGCCTACTATGCCAATGTTGCCATCGGCATGGACTACGACTCGTTCTCGCCGCTCGGTGGCGAGCCTTATTTCCAAATGGCTTGGGACATCGTGAACCGCATACCGCCCAATGTGGCTTCAAGCGTACCCGGCTGGAAATCAACGGAAAACAACAGGAACCGCTACTGGCTCGTCGAGAACATCCTTTCGCCCAGGATGCGGCCCTTCCGGCAGCTCATCTACGACTACCACCG
Source organism: Saprospiraceae bacterium (assembly GCA_025455635.1). Lineage (GTDB taxonomy): Bacteria > Bacteroidota > Bacteroidia > Chitinophagales > Saprospiraceae > UBA6168. The sequence goes on from JALOMF010000013.1 coordinate 26,648, forward strand.
CCAAGGGCTGGACGTCATGTACGAAGACGTAAACGTGGGCCGTGCCGTCATCACTCAGGCCATTGAAACGCTCGAAGCTGTGAACCGCAGC
>JALOMF010000330.1 GCA_025455635.1 Saprospiraceae bacterium
CGTAACTGCGGGGTTCGATAACCCCACCTCTCAAAAGGGTCTGCTAACAGCTTTAAAAGCGTTAATCTATGTTTAGCCATAAGTCATTGTCATTTTTTTAATGACCAATTAACAACAGTTACTACCGGTGCCGCAGCAGGCCTCTTTTTTCAGTTGAGCAAGTTCTATCAAAGGCTTTTTCGCTTTTTTCTCGCCCGGCTTTTCAGCATAAACGGTGATGCTGAAAATGCCCGTTTTCGAAGCTGAAAATGCTTTCAACTCATCTGGCGTAAGGTAGTCCAGCAAAATATCGTCGGGGATGAGGATGGGCTTTTGCTTCTGCACGGTCATGCCCTGGAAGCCCGCCTGTTCGATAAGTGCCAGATAATCATCCATTTGCATCGCACCGGAGACGCAGCCTGCGTACATCTCAGCAGCGGAGACAAGCTTTTCGGGTAGTTCGCCACGCAGCACCACGTCGCTGATGCTAAAATGGCCGCCAGGCCGCAACACCCGCTTGATTTCGCTGAAAACCTTGGCCTTGTCCGGCACGAGGTTCAGCACGCAGTTGCTCACCACCACGTCCACGCTGTCGGCGGTCACGGGCAGGTCTTCGATGTCGCCTTGGCGGAACTCCACGTTGTTGAAGCCCCGTTTTTCTGCGTTTTGGCGGGCCAGTTCGAGCATCTTGGGCGTGAAGTCCACGCCGATGACCTTGCCCGTTTCGCCCGTTTCGGCACGGGCCACGAAGCAGTCGTTGCCTGCACCGGAGCCGAGGTCGAGCACGGTGTCGCCGGGTGCTATCTTCGCAAATTGGGTGGGCAGGCCGCAACCGAGGCCAAGGTCGGCGTAGCTGTCCGACATAATGGTGTAAGTGCCACAGGAGGAGGTTGCCCCGCAACAGGAGGAGGCGTTGGCGCCCTTGTCCTGTGTGGCGATTTCCGAGTATTTCTCCCGGACGATTTGCTTCATTTCATCTGATGATTTCATGTCGTAAAGTTTGTAGTTGCCAAATTTATTTGGCAACATGAAGTGATGGAAATGCTTGCCAAATGAATTTGGCGGCTACATTATCGAAAAAATACGATGAATGATGCCAAAAAAAAGCCTTGGCCACGACTTTTTCAGCAGCATTTGTCCTTCATCGTGTGAATGAAAAATTGATTGAAAATTTGCTCGAAGCGCATGAACGTGTCCGTGTTGATGCAATAGCAGGACTTAGCGCCCTCCACAGTGCCTTGTATCAGCCCGGCGTTCAGCAGTTCTTTCAAGTGCTGCGACACCGTGCTTTGCGCCAGCGGCAACACCTCCACGATTTCACCGCAGACGCAGCTTTGGCGATTTGCCAGCTCTTTCAGGATGGCAATGCGGGCAGGGTGGGCGAGGGCTTTTGCCAAAGCTGCCAACTCCTGTTCCTCGATGCTGAATTCTTCTTTTTTATGGACGGCCATTTTCGTGGGTTGTGATATTTATCGCAAAGATACGATGGGATTTTGAAAGCGCAAGGGGTGGGTGAAAATTTATCGTAAAAAAACGATGGATGGGAATGTTCCTATGTTTGACGAATCCAAAAAAACTATTTAAACGCTGACTACAGGCCGTGGTTTTTTACAAAGAATTCTATATAAGCCATGATTTTAGTGCCTAAATAATAGGGCAAATTCATCAGCAAATAAGGCTGTTTTTGCTGGGGGGTAAGATGTTGTTCGACCTTAAATTCACCTGCATATAAACGAACAGCGTAAGGGTGGCCAGCCTGCTCAATAAACTGGTGGAGCGATTTTAGTGTGCCTTCTTTTCCAGGCTTTATTTCAATGGGTATGGCCTTGTCGCTACATGCAACCACTAAATCAACTTCGGCGGAAGACTGCGCCTTTTCCCTAGTCCAAAACTGCGGCTTTTGGTAGCTTGTAGTTTGGAGAGACAGCAGTTCCTGGGTGATGAGGGCAGGAATAATTGCGCCTTTGTAGGCCAGGTTGAAGTCTTTCAAGGCCAACATTTCTGCTTGTATTTTTAGCTCGTGGTTCACCAATCCAGTATCCAAAAACTGCAGTCTGGGCGATTTTTTCAAGTCTGGTCTAAGTGGTGGTTTTACATCTGTGGTGGGATAAATGAGTTGTATAATTTTGGCATCGTCGAGGCTTCGCATGGCCTCGCCGACTTCCCGTGAGCGATAGTTTGATTGACCAAAATTTTCAAATTTGATGCGTTGGTCAATATACAAATGTGCAGTGCTGACAATATGCTTGAGCACCCGTGTATCGGCTTGATTTGACGCATATTTTTCAACATCGTCTTTATAGGTCGCCCAAATGCTTTCATATACTGGTGGCAAATCGGCAAGGCTGCCCTTCTGTAAATAAGTGCTGACCACCTCTGGCATTCCACCTATAATGGCATATTCATGGAACTGTGCCATCAACGTCTCGTGTGCAAATGGCTGTACCGGAATGGTTTGTAATTGCTCCAGTGCCATCGTTTGCCCTTTAGCGTCGAGGTATTCCTCAAAATTCAGCGGGTGCATGTATAGGTATTCCACTCGCCCTACTGGGAAGTTTTTCACCCTGCTCATCACATGTTCCAGCAAGGAACCTGCAGCGATGACAGGTAGTTCGGGCACATCTTCGTAAAAAAAGCGGAGCAGGGCAATGGCTTCGGGTGACTCCTGGATTTCGTCAATGAAAAGCAGCGTGTTTGACCTTAGGTTGGAAGGCAGGTTGTGTGCAAGGAACAAGGCATCTACCAAGGTTTTGGCGTCCTTGTATTTCTTGAAATAGTCAAGATGAGCTGGCCGTTCCAAGTTGAGTGGGATGAAATGGCGGAAGTTGTTTTTTGCAAATTCATTGATAAGCGTCGTCTTGCCGACCTGCCTTGCGCCTCGCAATAGGAGGGGCTTTCGAGATGGGTTATGCTTCCAGTTTTCTAAGTTACTGACAATGTGGCGTTTAAAGTACATTTTGAAAATTATTTGTCATAAAATAAGGATAAAATTAGAATTATTTTGTAACAAAATAAGGGGTATTTATGTGTTTTTTTGTAACAAAATAAGGGTTGATTTTTTTAACCTCACCGATATCAATGCTTGCATGATGTCCAAAAGTCCCAAAAAAGCAAGTATGCCTTGGATAATGGAAAACCATTTTTCACCATTACCCACCAAAAATTTGTTCCAAGTTCAAAAATTTGCTTTTATCTTTGCTAGCACTTCCCCCTCCCAGTGGCTAACGTCTGAACTTAATTTCCCCATTTTTGGCACCCCCTTCGTCTTAGCAACACAAGAAACGCAGCAACACTATGTCCAAAATTCAATCCCTGACACTATTGTGCGTGGCACTCATTGCCATCCTTTTCAACAGTCCTGCACTTGCCCAGGTCAGCTACTCCGCCAACGACCAAGTCCAGCCCTACACGCTCGGTTTCCATCCTGCCGCCAATATTGGCCAGTACACCGCATTTTCTGAAGACCAACTCGCCTTGCTTGCCGCTGGCGGTGCCCCCCCATCGGGAGGGCAAGGTGGGGAGGTGCTGGGGGCTGGCGTGAAATCGTTGCGCCCCGGCATTTTCGAGAGCTACGCCGAGGTGGCGGGCTACGACGCCAACCTGCCCATTTTCCAAAAATACGCCGAACTGGGCATGAGCGAGCACACGGTCATCGTCGGCTTCCCGTCGGCGGCACACCAAGACCCGACGCAGTATTGCCCCGGCATACAAAGCACCTTGTTCGCCAATATGTACCTTCCTATTTGGGACGGTGGGGCGAACGGTACGCCTTACAACGACTCCAACTATTACGCCGCCTACCTCTATAAAACCGTTAATGCCTACAAGGACCATGTGCGCTTTTGGGAAATCTGGAACGAACCCGGTTTCGACTACACGGGCGGCCTCGGCTTCTTGTCCCCTGCTGCGCCCAATTCCTGGTGGAACGTGAACCCCAGCCCCTGCGACTACAAGCTGCGGGCGCCTATCTTCCACTATGTCAGGCTTTTGCGCATGAGCTGGGACATCATAAAGACCCTCGACCCCGATGCTTATGTGGTGGTTTCCGGTACGGGTTACCCTTCATTTTTGGATGCCATACTTCGCAATACCGACAACCCCGTGGACGGCTCCGTGACAGCCGAGTATCCGCTGAAAGGCGGTGCTTATTTCGACGTGATGGGCTACCACAGCTACCCGCATTTCGATGGCGGGCTGCGGGAGTACAGCGACGTGACGCAGGACTGGATTTACTACCGCCATTCCGACGGGGCCGCCAACGCCATGTTGCAAACCAAGGCAGACTACCAAACCGTACTCGACAGCTATGGCTACAACGGCACGACCTACCCCGAAAAACAATGGATAATCACCGAAATCAACCTGCCCCGCAAGGAATACCCCGACCCCAGCGACCCCGGCGAGAACTTCATCGGCACTGCCCTTGCGCAGCGCAATTTCATCATCAAGGCGATGGTCACTTGCATGGCCAACGGCATCCAGCAAATGCAGGTCTATAAGCTCGCCGAGGACACCGATTTCGACAATTCCTACTCGGAGTTTGACCTGATGGGGCTTTATAAAAAGCTCGATTACAACCACGGCTATTACCAAGAACTTAACGAAGTTGGAGTAGCGCACAAAACGGCGTCGGACGTGCTGTTTGGCAAAACCTTCGACCCGGTGCGCACGGCGCAAATGCAGTTGCCAGCCAATGTCGGCGGTGCTGCGCTGAAGGATGCAACAGGGAATTTCACTTACGTGCTTTGGGCAAAAACGTTGACCGATATGAGTGAGGTGGCCAGCGCAACCTATTCATTTCCAATGGGTTTGAACGTTTCCAACCTGCTGAAATGCGAGTGGAACGCCAGTATTTCGCACGATGCCTTTTCGGTGCCTACGGCAAACATCGCACTGACCGCCACGCCGATTTTCCTCACGCAACGGGTGTTCACCATGAACGCCAACATGGGTTGTGTGCCTTTCAACCTACAACTTTCACCGCAAGTCCCGGGCGCTGCCACTTGGCTTTGGACGGTGACGACACCAAGTGGTTTTCCCGTGACTTTTAATACCCAAAACCCAGTAACGACGCTTAGTTTGCCCGGCAATTATGGCATTAGCCTGCAAGCTAAAAATGCGGCTGGCCAAGTCATTGCGGAGCAAACGCAAACGCTGTTCTTGGAGCAAGCGCCCAGCCCAATTTTCGATTTTGTGCAGTCCGGCCCCATCGTTTTTTT
>JALOMF010000331.1 GCA_025455635.1 Saprospiraceae bacterium
AGTATGCGTTGCTGTGCGGCGAGCATATTTTCAGGAATGTGGGAGGAGGGATGAAAGATGAGGGATGAAAGTGGTGCGAGCTTCGTCCCTGATTCCTCATCCCTTGTCCCTATTTTGTCAAATCTAGAATCTTGTCCAGGTTCGGCGACAAAATGATTTCCGTCCGACGGTTCTTTGCCTTGTTGGCCTCCGAGCTGTTCGGCACGACTGGGTGGTGCATCCCACGGCCAGAGGCAATCATACGGTGGGGCAACACGCCGTTGATGGCGAGGATTTTCACAACGCTGGTGGCCCGGCTGGTGCTGAGGTTCCAGTTGTAGTCCACGCCCCCGGCATTGTCGGTATGGCCTTCCACGATGACCTCGATGTCGGGGTTGTCGTTGAGTGCCTTGGCCAGCTTGCCGAGCGCTGCCGTGCCGTTGGCCTCCACCTTGTCGGAGCCGGATTTGAAGAGCAGGTTTTGGCTCATGGAGACATAGATGCGGCCATTGCGCTCCTCCACGCTGAGGTCGGTGGCATTGAAGCCACGTAGCGCCGAGTTGAGGCTGGTGCGCAGGGCGTCCATTTGCGCTTGCTTCTCGGCCACGAGGCGTTCCAACTCAGCCACCCGCTGCTCACGGGTCATGAGGTCGGAGCGCATGGATTCAAGGTTGGTGTTCTGTTCGCCGATGGCGCCTTCCAAGCCTTCCAGCTGGCGCTGCTTGCGGCGGAGTTCTTCGTAGCTGGCAGCCACTTGCTCCTCGAAAGCCCTTTTGTCCACCGAATATTGTGACAATAATGCGGCATTTTCCTTCGCTGCGGCGTCGAATTGGGCGTTGAGTTGCTCGTTGTAGTTGCGGAGGATGGTCAGCTCGGTCTTCTGCTGTTCAAGGTTGTTTTTGGCTTGCGCCAATTGGTTTTCGTACTGCCGCACCTTGCCTTTCAGCTCCTCGTTTTCTTGGCCAGCAGCCCGCTCGTTCTCGTACTGCGCCTTGAAGTGGTCACGGGCCGTCTGCATGTCCTTGTACTTTTGGGTGGAAACGCAGCCCGTCCCCAGCATTGCGACAATGGCCGCCGAAATCAGTAAGTCGTTGATTTTCATAGGAAAATGATTTTGTGAAACAGGGCAAAGGTAATGTGGATTGTTGAATTGTCGAATTGCTTGATTGTTCTCGTGATACGAGCCAACAATACCAGCAATCCAGCAATGTTAACAATCAAAAAAACAGCAACACCACCGTCGCCAAGGTCATGCCAATGATGAGCTTGCGGTACAGCGACTCGCTCAGGCGCTTCGCAATGACGATGCCCAACAGCGCACCAACTGCGATAATGGGAAAGGCGGCGAGGTCCAGCTTTAAACTCTCCCACGTAATGGTCTCCCAAGCATAAATATGGAAAGGCAGCTTGAACACATTGATGCCCAAGTAAAACCAAGCGCCCGTGCCGATGAAGCTGTTCTTCGGCAGCCGCATCGAAAGCAGGTAGAGCGAGGTGACGGCCCCCGCCAAGTTGCCGACCATCGTCGTATAGCCCGCCGCCAAGCCCATCACCGCACCGAAGGCCCAATGGCTCGGCACGAGGTATTCCGTGCGGGTCTCCTGCCAAATCATGATGCCCACGCTGAGCACGATGATGACGCCCATGATGCGCTTAAACGCCGCATCGTCAATGTGCTGGCTCGTAAAAGTGCCGATGACGATGCCCACGAAGGCCCAAGGCAGCAGCTTCCAAAGCACGGGCCAGTCGGCATGGCGACGGTAGTAGGCCACGGCAAAAATATCGGCGAAAACGAGCATGGGCAGCACGATGCCCGACGACGCCTTGCCCCCGAAAACCGCTGCCATTATTGGCACGAACAAGGTGCCGAGGCCGGAAAGCCCGGTCTTGGAAAGGCCAATGGCCAAGGCGGAGAGCAGCAGCACCGCCCATTCGGCAACGGATAGGTTGAATTGTTGTAGAAATGCCATTTGCGGGCAAAGAAAGGCCGATTTTGGCGAATGCCTCAAACAAAAGTGGCCATGCCAAACGGCACAGCCCCTTGCTCCTTTCGGAGAATTCTTAATTAGAAAACTTGCCAAAACTAGCTGCCCTATGCTAAGGCCACGCTAACCCAAGGTTAAGTTTCTGTAAATTGAAAACTTAACACAGGCTTAATATTGGATTCATCTTGCCTTCACAACGCTGTTCGACTTTTGCTGCCGATTTAGAAAACTGTATTAATTCTTAATTAGAAACAAAACATGGCTACGACCAACCGTCGCTTGCTGCGTAAGCAGTACGTGGCAAAAATTATTACCTGCCTATTCATGGCTATCGCTACGCAAACACTGGCCCAACAGCCCACCGACCCAGCCGCAGCGCCCAAGCCAGCCGAAACTGAAAAAAAGTGGTACGACAACATCTCCCTGCGTGGCTACATGCAGGTGCGATACAACCGCCTGCTGGAGACCAACGAAGACCTGAGATGTGAGCAGTGTGACCGCTCTTGGGGCAAAGGCGGGGGCTTCTTCATCCGTCGGATGCGCCTTATTTTCTTCGGGCAAATCAGCAAGCGGGTGTATTTTTATGTGCAGCCCGACTTGGCCAGTAGTGTCTCTTCTACCAGCTTACATTGGGCACAAATACGGGATGCTTACTTCGATGTAGGACTTGATGACAAGAACGAATTCCGCTTCCGTATCGGCCAGAGTAAGGTGCCCTTCGGCTTCGAGAACATGCAGTCCAGCCAGAACCGCCTCCCACTCGACCGTGCCGACGCCCTCAACAGCGCCGTGACCAATGAGCGTGACCTCGGTGTTTTCTTATATTGGGCCCCTGAACGCAAGCGCAAGCTGTTTTCCAGTTTGGTTAGGGATGGCCTCAAAGGCTCTGGCGATTATGGCGTTTTCGCCTTAGGTGCCTACAATGGCCAGACCGCCAACAGGCCGGACCTCAATGACGAACAGCACATCGTCAGCAGGGTCTCATGGCCTTTTGAACTGCCTGGCGGGCAAATTATCGAAGCAAGTGTTCAAGGTTACACGGGCAAGTTCGTCATCCCTTCTGACCAATTGTCGAAGGATGTTAAGGTAGTTGAAGACCGCAGTTATACCGACCAGCGGTTGGCTGGCACACTGGTACTTTACCAAAAACCTTTTGGCATCTTGGCCGAGTACAATGTTGGCAAAGGGCCCCAGTTCAACCCCGCCACGGATTCTATCGAGACCCGTGACCTGAAAGGTGGATTTGTCACATTCTCCTATATGCTGAAAAAAGGGGAACAGGTCATCATACCATTCGTCCGCTACCAGCACTACGAAGGTGGCAAAAAACACGAACTCGATGCCCGCAGCTACGACGTGACCGAGACGGAAATCGGCGTGGAGTGGCAGCCTTCCAAAAACTTCGAGCTGGTGGCCATGTACACCATATCCAGCCGCCGTTACGAGGATTTTATTAGACAAGACAACCTACAAGAAGGGCAATTGCTGCGGCTACAAGCGCAATTGAACTTCTAACTAAGTCTCAAATAACATTTCAACAATCAAGCAATTCAACAATCTTTCAAGATGAAAAATATCAATTTCCTTTTACTCACAATCTCCCTTTTCCTCGCCGCTTGCGGTGGCGATAAACCCGAAACTACTACCACTGAAGGCACAGACGCTGGTGCAGTTGCTGCTGCAACGACCATCTCCGTCAAAGGCTCGGACACCGTTTTGCCAGTTAGCCAAAAAGAAGCGGAAGAATTCATGAAAGCCAATGCAGGCTCGGCCATCACGGTCGTGGGCGGCGGCTCCGGTACCGGCATCACGGCCCTGTTGGATGGCTCCACGGACGTCTGCATGTCGTCCCGTGAACTGAAAACGGACGAGAAACTGAAGTTCCAAGGCAAAGCCATCGAAGTCAAAGAAGTCGTCATTGGCTTTGATGCGCTCTCGGTAATCGTTCACCCTGAGAACAAGGTGACACAGCTTACCCGTGAGCAATTGGAGAAGATTTTCACGGGCGAAATCAAAAACTGGAAAGAAGTAGGTGGCATTGATGCCCCTATCGTGGCTTACAGCCGTGAAAGCTCTTCTGGCACTTACGAGTTCTTCAAAGAGCACGTCATGGACAAGAAGAACTACGCCACCAACGTGCTGAACATGCCCGCCACGGGTGCCATCGTGCAGTCCGTCAGCCAGACGAAAGGCGCTATCGGATACGTGGGCCTCGCCTACCTGACCGACGGTGTGAAGGCGCTATCCGTTTCTTACGATGCTGGCAAAACCTTCGTCGCTCCATCGGTACAAGGTGCGAAAGACAAAAGCTACCCCATCGCCCGTGCGATGTACTATTTTTACGATGCCAAAAACGAGGCAAAAGTCAAGTCCTTCGTTGACTACGTGATGTCCGACGCCGGGCAGAAGAACGTGGCCGATGCGGGGTATGTTCCGGTAAAATAGAAATTAGGAAATTAGGAAATTGGGGAAATCGTGCCCACCGCACACCCCAATTTCCCAATTTCCCAATTTCCCAATTTCCACTCATGCGCATTCGCCGTTTCACCGAACCCATCTTCGAGAGCCTCATCAAAATCTGCGGGTATTCCAGCGGGTTTGTGGTGCTGTTGATAATCGTCTTCCTGTTCAAGGAGGGCATTTCGTTCTTTGGCAGTTCGCCAGTGGAGGAGGGGTTCACGATGTACGTCCACGCCAGCAATCCTGTGAAGGACCTTTCCGCTGCGCAAATCAAGGACGTGTTCGACCAAAAAATCACCAACTGGAAGGCACTCGGCGGCGCTGACCAGCCCATCGACTTCGAGTTTTTGCCAAAATGCATTGACAGCTACATGGACAGCCTGCCCGGTTCCCTGGCCTTTTTCCCTTCGGCGCAAACGGACGGCAAGCTGAAATCCGCCATTCCGATTAAGATTGACAAAATCACGGTTGGCAAGTTCCTCTCAGATACAGAATGGTTCCCGACGAGCCGACCCGCCGCCCGCATGGGCGTGATGCCGCTGCTGCTGGGTACTTTGCTGGTATCGTTTTTCGCCATCATCATCGCCCTGCCGCTGGGCTTGGCGGCTTCCATTTATTTAGCGGAAATCGCCGACGAGCGCATCCGCAAAATCCTGAAACCCGTCATAGAATTGCTGGCGGGCATCCCATCAGTAGTTTACGGTTTCTTTGGCCTCGTGGTCATCGTGCCATTGGTTCAAAGCACTTTCAACCTACCTGTGGGCGAAACGGCCTTGGCGGGCAGCATCGTATTGGCCATCATGGCCTTGCCGACCATCATCACCGTGTCGGAGGATGCGCTGCGCACCACGCCACGGGCCATGAAGGAGGCGAGTCTGGCCTTGGGTGCTTCGCAATGGCAGACCATTCGCTTGGTGACCGTGCCGTACGCAGCTTCGGGCATCACAGCGGCGGCCATTTTGGGCATCGGTCGGGCGATTGGTGAGACGATGGCGGCGCTCATGGTCACGGGCAACTCGGCCATCATGCCGCCGACCCTGTTGCAGCCCGTGCGCACCATCCCCGCAACGATTGCGGCGGAGTTGGGCGAAGCGCCGTTTGGTGGCCTGCACTTTCAGGCGCTGTTTGCGCTGGGGTGCTTGTTGTTTATTATTACGTTGATAATCAACCTGTTAGTGGAAAGGGTTTCTGCTAAAAGAAATTAAATATTGTTGAATTATTTGATTGTTGAATTGTTACCAACGTGACGCCAACAATCAAACAATCCTAACAATCCAGCAATCAATGGAATTTCCTGAAAGCAACGAACGTCGCAAAAAACTGGGCCAAGCCATTATGTTCGGCCTGTCCCGTGGCATCAGCTATGGCATCGTGGCCTTGCTGTTCCTCATCTTGTTTTTCATTGTGAAACAAGGCATCGGGGTCATCAACTGGGAGTTCCTGACGGCCATGCCGACCGATGGCATGACGAAGGGCGGCATTTGGCCAGCCATCGTCGGCACGGTTTACTTGGTGCTAGGCAGCATGTTGTTCGCCTTCCCGGTGGGCGTCATGGCGGGCATTTATGTCAACGAATACGCCGTGGCAGGCCCCGTGAAGCGCTTCGTGAAAATGATGACGAACAACCTGGCGGGCGTGCCGAGCATTATTTTCGGCCTCTTCGGCATGGCGCTTTTTGTGAACCAAATGGGCTTCGGGGCTAGCATCCTCGCTGGTTCTTTGACACTGGGACTGTTGGCCTTGCCCATCGTCATCCGCACCACGGAGGAGGCGCTGAAATCGGTGGACGACACTTTCCGCCAAGCCAGCTACGCCCTCGGCGGCTCGAAACTTTACACCATCCGCAAGGTGGTGCTGCCCATTGCCCTGCCGAACATCCTGACGGGCCTCATTCTCGCCGTTGGGCGGGTATCGGGCGAAACAGCACCCATCCTTTTCACGGTAGCAGCCTACTTCCTCCCCAAATTGCCGAGCAGCATCATGGACCAGGCAATGGCGCTGCCGTACCACCTTTACGTGATTTCGACGAGCGGCACACAGATTGAGGCAAGCCGCCCCATGGCTTACGGCACGGCCTTCGTGCTGGTGGTCATCGTGCTGATTGTTAATATTGCAGCAGCTTTGCTGCGCAATTATTTTGGAAAAAAGGTAAAAATGAACTGATGGTGATTCGTGATTCGTGATTGGTGATTCGGAGTGCCCGGTAGCCCACGAATCACGAGTCACGAATCACGAATCACATAAATGGCAAACAAACTCGAAACCATTGACGTCCACCTCCACTACGGCGAATTCCATGCGCTGAAGGGCATCAGCTTGGCCATTCCCGACCATTCGGTGACGGCGCTGATTGGCCCATCGGGCTGCGGGAAGTCCACCTACCTGCGACTGTTCAACCGGATGAATGACCTCATCCCGTACACGAAAATAACGGGACAGGTGCTGATGGACGGCGAGGATATTTACAAGATAAAGTCCTCGAAAATTGACCACCTGCGACGCACGGTGGGCATGGTGTTCCAGAAGCCGAACCCGTTCCCGAAGAGCATTTTCGAGAACGTGGCCTACGGGCTGCGGGTGAACGGCATCTCGGACAATTCTTTCATCGAAAACCAAGTGGAAAAGACGCTGCGGCAAGCGGCGCTTTGGGAGGAGGTGAAGGACAAGCTGAAAAAATCGGCCTTTGAACTATCCGGCGGGCAGCAGCAGCGGCTTTGCATCGCCAGGGCCTTGGCCATTGAACCGACGGTGATTCTGATGGACGAACCTGCCTCGGCGCTCGACCCCATTTCAACGGGCAAAATCGAGGACTTGATTTTCGAACTGAAAGACCAATATACCATCATCATCGTCACGCACAATATGCAGCAGGCTGGCCGGGTGAGCGATTACACGGGCTTTTTCTACCTTGGCAACTTGATTGAATTTGACAAGACGAAGAAGATTTTCACGAACCCGTCGAAACAAGAGACGGAAAATTATATCACAGGCCGTTTTGGATAATTCGACTGCGGATTTCGGATTGGGTTCCCTTCGGGAATGACAAGATTGGACCCAATCCGCAATCCGCAATCCCAAATCCGCAATCGAATGACGCATTTAGATTCCGAACTCCGCATACTCAAGTCCGACATCCTCGAAATGTGGCGGCTCGTCGTTGGCCAGCTCGAAAAGGGCAAGGAGGCGCTCACCAATTTCGACCGTGACCTCGCCGAAGAGGTGGTCGAGAATGAAAAACGGGTAAACTCCTACGAGCTGAAAATCGACAAGGACTGCGAGAATATTTTCGCACTTTTTCAGCCCGTGGCCACGGACTTGCGCCTCGTGTTGGCTTCGCTCAAAATCAGCAACAACCTAGAACGGGTGGGCGACATCGCTGCCAGCGTGGCGGATTTCGTGCTGGATGCGCAGCAGGATTTCAACAAAGAGATTCTGGAGCGCACCAAAATCCTCGAAATGTACGGCATCGCCAACGAGATGCTGGCTGATACATTGGAGGCATTCGACAGCGAAGATACCCGCTTGGCCCGAACCATGTTCAAGCGGGACAAGATGCTGGACAAGATTGACGACGAGGCGCTCGACCTCGTTTATGATTGCATCAAAGCTTACCCGGAGCAGGCCCGCAACACGCTGCTCGTGATGTCCATGATTCGCAAACTGGAGCGGGTGGGAGATATGTCGAAGAATATTGCGGAGGAAATCATTTTCTACTTCGAGGCCAAGGTGCTGAAGCACAAAAAGAAAAAGCAGAAGGAAGGAGACGAATGATTCGATTGCGGATTTCGGAATGGGGACGTTTCTTCGATTTACGATTTACGATTGCGGATTTGGGCTAGTCGTCGCTTTTAGGGCGGTCACTGCTTTGATTTTGACTTAGCTTTGGGGCAAAATCAAAGCAGAATATGCGTCATTTTCTTTCTACTGTATTTTTCCTAGTCTTGGGCATTTCGCCCGTTTTTTCCCAAAAAGTATTAACGCTGGATGAGGCCGTGGCGGCGGCGCTGGCGCAGAACTACGGCATCCTGTTGGCGAAGAACGACTCCATCGCCTCTGCCCTCGACGTGGGCTACGTGGACTGGGCAATGGCGCCCCGTGTGAACGCCACACTGGGTGCGCTGCGCAACAACATCGACCAGCGAGCAGAATTACAGGACGGGAGGGTCAATGAGGGAAAAAATGTGAAATCCACGAACCTGACCGCCTCCGTGGGGCTGAACTGGCTGCTGTTCGATGGCAAGCGCATGTTCATCGTCAAGGACCGGGTGCTCGAAACGGCCCGCACGGGCGAGCTGGTGGTGAAGGCGCAGGTGGTGAACACGGTGGCCGAGGTGCGCAACGTTTATTTCAATATCGTTAGGCAGAAACAGCAGTTGAAGGCCATCGAGGAGCAGATGTCCATCAGCGAGGAGCGGGTGAAGGTGGCCGACCGCAAGCTCTCCACGGGCCTCGGCAGCAAGCCGGAACTGCTGCAAGCAAAAGTGGACCTGAACGCCCAGAAGGCCCGCCAACTGCTGCAACAAACCGCCATTGCGCAGCAAAAAGAACTGCTCGACCAAGTGGCCGGCGGGCAGCTCGGCACCGACTTCGACGTGGTGGACGGCATCCAATTTGACCGCAACCTGAACATCAACGAGATAACGCAGAACATCGCCAGCACCAACCCCTCGCTGCTGCTGGCGCAACGCAATATCGGCATTGCGCAGCTCACCCTGCGGGAGCACGAGGCCAGCCGCTACCCTACCCTTTCGTTCAATTCGGCCTACAACCTTGGCCTCACCGACAACCAGACGGTGGTGAACCCCTTCCAACCGCTCGTGAGCGGCAACAAGGGCTTCAACTACGGCCTGACGGCCAATATCCCCATCCTCAACTTCCGGCAGGAGCGCCGCAATATCGAGGCGACGCAAATCGCCATCGAGGGGCTGCAACTCTCGCTGCAAAACCAGCAGACGGCCATCAACGCACAGCTCCGCAATGCCTACCTCGGCTTCGAGTACCAGCTACAGGCGCTGCGGCTGGAGGAGGAGAACATCGAACTGGCGAAGGAAAACGTGACTATCGCCCTGGAGCGCTTCAAGCAGGGCGTGAGCACTTACCTCGAACTGCGGGAGGCGCAGATTAGCCTCGAAGCTGCCTACGACCGCCTCATTGCGGCCCGCTACAACGCCAAGGTGGCGGAGACGGAGGTGCTGCGCTTGAAGGGGGATTTGGTGCGGTAGTCGGGAAATTCATTCCCCTACAAAAATCCTTGATTGCGTTGGGAACCGTGAAGAAACGGTGCTCCCGGCTAGGCTGGTTCAGCCAAAGGCACCGGTTTTTAACCATCCAATCAAAAACGGAACGGCTCCTTGGTTCCCTTCACGGCAGCCACATTGTTGCTACCTAGTGGGTTAAGTTAAAAAAACTAGTTTGCAAAAAGACGCCTTGGCTGGGCAGCACAATTTATCCCTGA